>JBOIEI010000147.1:0-7649 GCA_050741055.1 Burkholderiales bacterium
GATGAACGCCGGCTGCTTGCGTTTCATATGAAATGTTGCCTGGTAGTCGTTGTCGACGGTCACCTTCTCCAGGTTCGTGTACCAGGATTTGCGCGGATTCTTCCGCAGGGCCGGCTTGGCGTTGCCCAGCACCAGATCCCAGGTGCATTTCACGTCCTTTGCCGTGAAGGGCTTGCCGTCGTGCCACTTGACCCCCTGGCGCAGCTTGAAGGTGAGCTGGGTCTTGTCCGCGTTCCACGACCACTCCGTGGCAAGGTCGGGGACGATGGTGTCGAGGCTGTTGATCGGCTTGTGCTGGTCGAACATGACCAGGTTGTTGTACACAGCCATGTAGGGCGACACGGTCGAGTTGGTCGCCTCCTCGTGAATCGAACCGCTCGGCGGCGTCTCGCGATGAGAGATCGTCAAGGTGCCCCCGCTCTTTTGCGCGAGCGCAGGGAACGCACTCATCGCCATGACAGCCGCTGCGGCGGCCGCCAGCACTTCGAGCTTCAGACTCATGTAGCTCCTCCTCCCATACCAAAAGTATGACCGCCGCAAGGTTCCGCGAGCGCCGAATACAGCCTCCTCCGGAAATGATTATGCCCTTGGCCCATAAAACGCGCCAAGCGGGTAACCACGTGCGTTGCGCTCTCGCGTCTTCATCGTATGCGCGCAGGCGTGAACCACGCAGCTCACGTACGTTGCTTGTGCGGGCTTGCTGCGATGCGATTGGGCGCAGAATCCGGAGCGATCGTCGGACGAAGCCAGCCGGGCTATTACGTGTTCTGATTAGCGACATTCTTCATCATGCGCATCCCGCTGGCTCACCACGTAGGCCTGCCGAAGAACGTCGCTAATCAGGGTTGCGCTTTGACGTTCGCCTCGCGCGCGACCTTGGCCCATTTCGCGATGTCCTTGCGCAGCACCGCACGAAATTGCGCCGGCGTGCTGCCGACCGCATCCGCGCTCAACGCCGTGAACTGCTCCTTGAGCGTGGGGTCGGCGATCGCCTTGACGATCTCCTCGTACAGCCGGCGCACGATGGCCTGCGGCGTGCGCGCCGGCGCGAACATGCCATACCAGGAACCGAGCTCGTAGCCCGGCAGCCCCGCCTCCGAGATCGTCGGCACATCGGGGATCAGCGGCGAGCGCTTCTTCGAGCCGATGCCGAGCGCGCGCACGCGCTTCGATTTGATGAACTCGGCGCTCGCCGTGATCGAATTCCACGTCATCATCAGCTGTCCTGCGGCCGTATCGGTCATCGCTGGCGCGAGCCCCTTGTAGGGCACGTGCACGCCCTTGATGCCCGCCATCAGATTGAACAGCTCGAAGCCGAGATGCGACGAGCTGCCGATGCCCGACGAGCCGTAGGTGAGCTGCCCCGGCCGCTGTTTGGCGAAGACGATCAGCTCCTTCACGCTTTTCACCGGCAGCGACGGATGCACCAGCAGCACGAAAGGCGATTCGGCGATGAGCGAGATCGGCTCGAAGTCCTCGAGCGGATCGTACGGGAGCTTGGAATAGACGGCCGGATTGGTCGTATGCGTTCCGGTGGTGCCCATGAGCAGCGTGTAGCCGTTGGGCTCCGCCCGCGCCACCAGCTCGCAGCCGATGATGCCCGAAGCGCCCGCGCGGTTGTCCGCGACGAACGGCTGTCCCATGTTGTCCTGGAGCTTGCGGCCGATGAGCCGCGCGAAGATGTCGGTGCCGCCCCCTGCCGAAAACGGGATGATGAGGCGCACCGGTTTTGCCGGATAGGTCTGGGCTGCCGCCGGGACGGCGCTTGCACCGACAAGCGCAGCGGCGGCGATTGCAAAGATCGAACGCATGGCGAACCCTCCTCGTCCTCGATCGCACTCGAGTGCTCAGTCTAGCGCCGATCGTTGGCGATCCGCCTAATTCGGCTCGAGCGGTCGTATCCCGGACGGACCCGCAGACACGCCGCGTTACGAGGCCGCCGCGGGGAGCTGCGGTCCGTCGTCGGCTTCTTCCACCAGACCCAGGGCCTCGAAGGTCGCGACCGCCAGACGCGCCGAATCAGCCTGCGCCTGGAGCTGCTGGCGCGTGAGGGTGAGCAGGGTGCGGCGAGCGTCCAGCACATCGAGGAAGGTGCTCAGGCCCGCCGTGTACAGCGTGCGCGCATCCTCGACCGCCGCCTGTGCGGCGCGCGCCGATCGTTCGAGCGCCTCGATCCGCGCTGTAGCGGCCTGGGCGCCGACCAGCGCCGACTCGACCTGACCCAGCGCTTGCAGCAATGTTTGCCGGTAGACAGCCGCGGCCTCGCGCGCTCGCGACTCGGCCGCATCGACCTGCGCCTGGCGCTCGCCGCCATCGAACAGCGCCAGGTCGATCACCGCGGCAATGCTGGCGCTCACGGTGTCGATGAGCACGCCATTGAAAACGCCCGAGACCAGTGCCAGCGTCCCGGGCAGCCGCAAACGCGGATGCAGCGCCGCACGCGCGACGCCGATGTCCGCGACGGCCGCTTCCAGCGCCCGCTCGGCCGCACGCAGATCGGCGCGTTGCCGCAGAAGATCCAACGGGCGCCCGACCGGCTGCTCGCCGCGCAGCGCCGGCAACTGCGCGGCGTGCTGTGTCTTTTTCGCCGCGCGCTGCGTCTCCTGCGCCGCATGCTGTGACTCCTTCGGCTGTGACTCCTTCGGCTGTGTCTCCTTCGCCGGCGCAATCGCGACCGCCTGCAACGACGGCGGCTGCGGCCGCTCGCCCGCCAACAGCTGCAAGGCGGCGAACGCCTGCCGCGTGCGCGCAGCCGCGGTGGCCTGATCGGCTTCGATGGCCGTCAGGTCGGCGACTGCGCGTTCGACATCCAGGCGCGGCGCGAGCCCGGCATCGAATCGCACCCGCACCACGCGCAGGACGTCGCTCTGCAACGCGTGCCCTTGCGCCAGCAGCTGGGCGTCGCGCACCGCCTCGCGGTACTCGATGACGCCGCGCGCCGCCAGCGCGGCCGTCGCCAGGCGGGTGGCCTGCAGCAGGTCCCGACTGCGCAGCAGCTTCGCGGCGGCCGAACGCTCGGCTTGCTCCAGTCCGCCCCACAGATCGGCATCCCAGTTGAAGATCAGGCCAGCCGACAATCGCGTCCCCCGGCGCTGCCCGCCGCTGGCGCGTGTGTTGTAGCCGGCGCTCGCTTCGGACACGAGGCTCGGGCTGCGCTGTGCTCGGGCCGAACGCAGCAGCGCATCGGCCTGGGCTACGCGCTCCCGCGCGATCGCGATGTCCGGCGCGCCGGCCAGCGCGCGCTCGACCCACTCGGTCAGAGGCGCATCGTCGAAGCGCAGCCACCAGCGCAGATCGGAGGGCTCGGGCGTTGGCGCAGCAGGATCGGCGGCGGCATAGCGATCGGCAGCATCGAGCCCGATGTCGGGCTGCACGGCTTGCGGCGCCGGTCCTGCGCAACCGGCAGCCACGCCGGCGAGAAGAAGCAGCGCAGGCCATGCGGTTGTCATGGCGCCGGTCAAGGCGCTTCCTTCGGCGCTTGCGCGCCCGCGTCCAGGCTGCGCGCGGCTTCCATCTCGGCCGCCAGCCGGTCGCCGTGGTGCCGGCGCGGCGAAGAAAAGCGCGCGATCCCGAGGTAAAGCACCGGCGTGAGGAACAGCGTGAACAATGCCGCCAGCGAAAGCCCGCCGAAGATGACCGACCCGATCGCGACGCGCGATTCCGCCCCCGGCCCGCCGCTCAGTAGCAACGGCAGCGCGCCCAGCACCGTGGCGGCCATCGTCATCGTGATCGGGCGCAGCCGCGTGCAGGAGGCTTCGAACGCCGCTTCGCGCACGCTGCGGCCCGCATCGCGCAGCTGATCGGCGAACTCCACCATCAGGATGCTGTTCTTCGCCATGACGCCGACCAGGAGCAGCAAGCCGATCTCGCTGTAGATGTTGAGCGAGACATCGCCAGCAAGCATCGCAAACACCGCCGCCGCCAGGCCGAACGGAACCGCGAGCAGCACCGCCGTCGCGCTGGTGAGACTCTCGAACTGCGCCACCAGCACCAGGAACACGACCAGCAGGGCGATACCGAAGGTGGCCGCCACGTCGTGCGAGGTTTCCTCCAGCGTGGCCGCATCGCCACGGAACAGCATGCCCATCTGCGGCGGCAACTCGCTAGCAGCGAGCGCACGCAGATCGTCGACCGCCTGTTGCAGCGCGTAGCTCGGAGGCGGCTGGACGATGGCTTCGACCGCCCGGCGCTGGCCGAAGCGCTCCAGCTCGTTGGGAATGGCGCGCTCCTCGAAGTGCACGAACTGCACCAGCGGCACCAGGCGATCGCCTGCTGCGCGCACTTTCAGCATGAGCAGATCCTCGGGCGCCGTCGCGCCGCGCCGCGCCGATTGCACGATGACCGGCACCGAGCGGTCCTTCGAGGTGAGCTCGGTCACCTCGTAGCCGTCCACCAGCGCGCGCAGCAAGGCCTCGAGCCCTTCGATCGACACGCCGAGCTCGGAGGCCCGTTGCCGGTCGATGACCATCGACAATTGCGGTTGCGATGCCTGCCATTCGACTTGCACGTCGCCCAGGCCAGGCAAGCGCTCTTCGATGGCTGCGGCGAAGCGGAAAGCCACTTCGGCGATGCGCTCGTGCTCTTCGCCGGTGATCATCATGCGCACCAGGCCGTCGCTGCCGCCGGAACCCAGGCTGCTGCCGCTGCGGATGCGCACGCGCGCGCCGGGCAGCCGCTCGAGCTTCGACAGCACCCATTCGGCCGCGTCCTGCTGACTCATCGCGCGCTCGTCCCAGTCGACCAGCGGCGCAATGATCTCGGCGCGATTCGGATCGTAGCGGCCGGTGATCGTGAAGACCTGCGAAACCACGCCCTTGTCGAGCAGGGGCTGCACCGCCAACAGCGCAGTTTCCAACTGACGATCCATGTAGGGCAGGCCGGTGCCATCGGGGCCCTGCAGGCGGATCTGCAGCAGGCCGCGATCTTCGGCCGGCACCAGCTCCTGCATGAGGCGGCCGAATCCGAACACGGCAGCCGCGGCGAACAGCAGGCAAGCGATCAGGAGCCACCAGGGGTGATTCAGCACCGCGCGCAACCCGCGCTCGTAGACGTCACGCATCCAGGCGCCGCTCGCTCGCAACGCATTGCCGAGCCAGCGCGCGCCAATTGCGCTGCCGAATCGCGCCCCCAAGGACGGCGCGGCAGCGGTTTCTTCCGCTCTCTGGTCCGGTATGCGCGAGGCGATCATCGGCGCCAGCGACAAAGCGACGAAGGCCGACAATGCAACGGCAATCGCCATCACGAATCCGAACTCGGCGAACAGCCGCCCCGCTGACGAAGGCAGGAACGAGATCGGCACGAACACGACAATGAGCGTCGCGGTGGTCGCCATCACGGCGAAGAAAACCTCGCGCGTGCCGAGCACCGCCCCGGCCCGCGGGCCCAAGCCCTGTCCGCGCCGGCGCTGGATGTTTTCCAGCACGACGATGGTGTCGTCGACCACCAGTCCGCACGCCAGCACCAGCGCGAGCAGCGTCAGCAAGTTGAGCGAATAGCCCAGGATCCAGATCGCGGCCAGCGTGCCGATCAGCGAGACCGGAATGGCGACCGCCGGTGCCACGGTCGCGCGCCAGCTGCCGAGGAAGAGCCCGACCACGGCGACCACGATCACCACCGAAAGCGCCAAGGTGAACAGCACCTCGTGGATCGCGCCGCGGATGAATATGGCATCGTCGGCGACTACGCTGATGCGGAAGTCGTCACCGCGGGCGTTGATCCGCTCGGCGACGCGGCGTACGCCCTCGGAGATGTCGACGGTGTTGGACTGGGCCTGGCGCACGATGCCGAGATTGATGACGGTGCGGCCATCGAGGCGCACATAGGAGATCGCATCCGCAGGCGCGAAAAAAACGTCGGCGACATCGGCCATTCGAACGTCCGGACGGAGCTGCAGCGCGAGCGCCTGTTCCGGCGTCGCCACCGACGCGTTGGCTCTGACCAGCACCTCCTGTTGCTGCGACTTCAGGCTGCCGGCCGGCACGTCGGCTCGCGCCGTGCGCAAGGCCGCGACCACGTCGCCCACGGCCAAACCGAAGGCGGCGAGCCGCTCCGGGCTCAGGCGCACGCGCAGCACCTGCTCCCGATCGCCGAACGGTATGACGTCGGCGACGCCGGGCACGGCAACGAGCGCGGGCTCGATCTGATCCTCGATCGCCTGCGTGAGCTCGTCGATCGCGAGCCGCTTGCTCGAGACGGCGAGCTGCATCACCGGCTCGGCATCGGCATCGGCCTTGACGATGGTGAGGTTCTCCACGCCCTCGGGCAGGTCGCGCTCGATGCGGCTCACGGCTTCGCGCACGTCGTTGGCCGCCGTGATCAGGTCGACATCCGGACGGAATTCGAGGATGACGCGCAGATTGCCTTCTTCGCTGCCCGAGCGCACCGAGTAAACGCCCTGAACGCGCGCGGCGGCGCTTTCGATCAAGCGGGTCACTTCGGCATCCAGCGTCTCGGGCGCCGCGCCGGGATAATCGGCGCGCACGGCCACGATCGGCCGATCGATGTTCGGCAGCTCGCGGATCTCGACCCCGCGCAGCGCGCCCATGCCGGCGATCACGATCAGCAGGTTGAGCACGATCACGAGCCAGGGCCGGCGGATGCTCAGGGCCGGCAGATCGGATGCGCGATCGACGCTCATCGGGACACCGTCGCGATCGGCGCTCATCGGGACACCGCCGCTCGCGCGCGCGTTTCGCGCCTTTCAAGGTTTCCCCGCGCCGATCGGGCCAGGTGAGCTTTCGATGGCGATCGCATCACGGCGTCTTGTCCTTCGCCGCTTGCGCGCCGTCGTCCGAGCCGATGACTTGCACCGCGCGGCCGTCACGCAGGCGCTGCACGCCCTCGACCACCACGGCCTCGCCTTTGCGCAAGGACCCCTCGAGCAGGACGTGCGTCTGCAGCCGGCGCACCAAGCGCACCGGAACCCGCTCGGCCTTTTGATCCCGGACCGCCCAGACATGCGATCCTTCGCGGTCCCATTGCAAGGCGAGCGCGGGCACGCTGATGAAGCGACCGCCGGGAAATCGCAGGTCGACCTTGAACGACATTCCGGGACGCAGTAAATCGTCTACGTTGCGTACCGTGGCCTCCACGCGCACCTGGCGCGTCACCGGGTCGACGCGGCTGTCGATACGCGACAACCGGCCCTCGAAGCGTCGGCTGGGATAGGCCACGTTGGTCACCGTCAGATCGTGTCCGATCGCAAGACGGCCAAGGTACGCCTCGGGCACGCTGAAGGCCACGCGGATCCGGCTGCGATCGTCCAGCGTGGTCACAATGGTCTCCGTGGTGATGCGGTCGCCCGGCTGCACCTCCGCCAGACCGACCACACCGGCGAACGGGGCGCGCACCGTACGGTCTGAAAGCGCTTCTTGCGCCTGGGCCAGTGCGATCTCGGCTTGGCGCAAATCGTTCCGTGCCTGATCGAGCACGCTGCCGGCAACGGCGCCCGTGGTACCGGTTCGTTCGTAGCGCGCGAGCAAACGGCGAGCGGCATCGAGCCGAGCTGACGCCATGTCGACCGCCAGGCGCTGGCGTCGATCCTCCAGGCGCAGCAGCACCTGGCCGGCGCGCACGGCTTGTCCCGGCTGGAACGCAACCTCGACGACCTCGCCGGCCGACGCGGGATACAACGTGACCGAGCGCAATGC
>JBOIEI010000148.1:0-7280 GCA_050741055.1 Burkholderiales bacterium
ATTTCACCCAGATCCCGAGCCGGGAGAACCCCTATCTGCGACTGCAGCCGGTTCGGGTCGGCGCCGCGGTCGAGCTGGGAGGGCGGTCGATCACCCCGGTGCCGGCGAACCACGTCGTGCCCGCGGTCGGCTATCATGTAGACAGCGGGCGCGCAAGCCTCGTCTTCACCGGCGATACCACCAGCAACGACGAGCTGTGGAAAGTCGTGAACCGGATCGAAAACCTGCGCTACCTGATCATAGAAACGGCGTTCTGCAACAGGGAGCGGGATTTGGCCGTCGCGTCCAAGCATCTGTGCCCGAGCATGCTTGCCGAGGAGCTGGCGAAGCTCAGGCGCAAGGCCGACGTCTATATCACGCACCTCAAGCCGGGCGAGCCCGACATCATCATGCGCGAGATCGAAGAATGCGCGGCCGAATATGCACCGCGCATGTTGCGCAACGACCAAGTATTCGAGCTATGACTTACAGCCGCAGAAACCCGCAGCCCTTCCTGCAAAGGGTGAACCCATGAGCAGCGTACTCGAAAGCAAGCCGGCCGCGCAGGAAAACGTGCTCGCCGAGAAGCTGACGTTCTCGCGCAACCTGCAGGCGGTCACCAACAAGATCCATGCGACCAACAACATCGACGAGATCATGTTGGAGCTGTCGCAGGATATCTGCTCCCTGTTCAACGCCGATCGGCTGACGCTCTATGCCGTGTCCGAGGACAAGGTGTCCATCATCTCCAAGGTGAAGATGGGCCTGAACCAGTTCAAGGACCTGAAGCTGCCGATCAGCGAGCAGAGCATCGCCGGCTACTGCGCCACGCACAAGCGGGTGATCAACATCCGCGACGTGTACGACGACACCGAGCTCAAGTCCTACAGCCCGCAGCTCAACTTCCTGAAGGAGGTCGACAAGCGCACCGGCTATCGCACCAAGCAGATGCTGGTGGCGCCGGTGATCGACGGCGCCAGCAAGGATCTGATGGGCGTCATTCAGATCATCAATACCAAGAGCGGGCAACCGTTTTCGACCATGATCGAGGAAGGCGTGACGCATCTGGCCGAAACGCTCGCCATCGCCTTTCGCCAGCGCAGCAAGGCTGCGCAGCCCGCGATCGTGCGCGGGAAGTACGACGCGCTGGTGACCAACGCGGTGATCTCGGCCGAGGAGCTGGAGCTCGCGACGCGTTCCGCGCGCCGCAAGAATCTCGAGGTCGAGACCGTTCTGCTGGACGAGTTCCTGGTCAAGTCGAATGCCATGGGCGAGGCGCTGGCGGCTTTCTTCGGCGTGCCCTACGAGCCCTACCGGGCGGACCGGATCAAGCCGCTCGACCTGCTGCGCAACCTCAAGCGCGATTTCTGCGTATCCAGCGGCTGGGTGCCGGTCGACGACGGCAAGGATGGCCTCCTGGTGCTCACCACCGACCCCGAGAAGATCAAGAGCTCGCGGGTGGTGAACAATGTCTTTCCGAAGGCGAAGCTCGTATACAAGGTCTGCTCGCAGCGCGAGTTCGCCCTGACGCTGGACCAGATGTTCGGCGCGGAAACCGACCTGGGCGGGACGATCGACGACATGCTCGGCGACCTCGATGAGGTGGAGCTGGAGGATGTCGTTAGCGGCGACGATTCGGTCAGCGCCGCCAACGACAACGAGCTGGTGAAGCTCGTCAACAAGGTCATCGTGGATGCCTACAGCCAGGGGGCGTCCGACATCCATATCGAGCCCTATCCCGGCAAGCAGAAGACCGAGATCCGCTTCCGCAAGGATGGTTCCTTGCAGCCCTACATCTCGGTTCCGCCCAGCTATCGCAGCGCGATCGCGGCGCGGTTGAAGATCATGTGCGACCTGGACATCTCGGAGAAGCGCAAGCCCCAGGACGGCAAGATCAAGTTCAAGAAGTTCGGCCCGCTCGACATCGAGCTGCGCGTGGCGACCATTCCCACGCAGGGCGGCGTCGAAGACATCGTCATGCGGATACTGGCCGCGGGCGAGCCGATTCCGCTCGACAAGCTGGGGCTGTCGGCTCGTAACCTCGAGCGCATGAAGTCCGCGATCGAGAAACCCTACGGGCTTTTCTTCGTCTGCGGCCCCACCGGCTCGGGCAAGACCACTTCGCTGCACTCCGTGCTCGGTTATCTCAACACGCCCGACACCAAGATCTGGACCGCCGAGGACCCGGTGGAAATCACCCAGCGGGGCCTGCGCCAGGTGCAGATGAATCCGAAGGCCGGGCTTTCGTTCGCGGTTGCGATGAAGGCGTTCCTGCGCGCCGACCCGGACATCATCATGGTGGGTGAGATGCGCGACAAGGAGACCACCGCCACCGGCATCGAAGCCTCGCTCACGGGCCACCTGGTGTTCGCGACCCTGCACACCAACAGCGCGCCCGAGTCGGTCGTGCGCCTGCTCGACATGGGCATGGATCCGTTCAATTTCGCCGACGCCCTGCTCGGTGTGCTGGCTCAGCGCCTGGCCAAGCGCCTGTGCGCCAAGTGCAAGCGCCCGCACGCGGCCACGCAGCCGGAAATCGATGCGCTGCTGGACGAGTACGCACAGGAGCTCGCCCATACGACGAGCTGGAAGCAGGATTCGGAGGGGCAACGCGCCGCCCTCGCCAAGGAGTGGGTGGAAAGCTTCGGCGGCGACAAGAAGGAGCTCGTGCTCTACGATGCGGTGGGATGCGAGGTCTGCGGCGGCACCGGCTACAAGGGGCGGGTCGGATTGCACGAGCTGCTGCTGGGCTCGGACGCGGTCAAGAAGCATATCCAGGAGCACGCGCGCGTGGCGGAAATCGTTGCCACCGCCCTGGAAGACGGCATGCGCACGCTCAAGCAGGACGGCATCGAAAAGGTCCTGCAGGGTATCACCGACATCAAGCAGGTTCGCGCGGTTTGCATCAAGTAGCCGTTTCGGCCGCCATGGATTCTTCCGACGCGGAAGGCCTGTTCAAGCGCCTCGAGGAGCTGAACGGCATCGGCGTGTCCCTCTCCAAGGAGAAGGACATCACCCGGCTGCTGGAAAAAATCCTGATCGCGGCCAAGACGATCACGAACGCCGACGGCGGCACCCTCTATCGCATCAACGACGAGGGCAACTGCCAGTTCGAGATCATGCGCACGGACTCGCTCAACATCGCCATGGGCGGGACCACGGGCGTGCCGATCCCGTTCTATCCGATCCACTTGATCGGACGCGAGGGCCTGCCGAACAACTCGATGGTGGTGGCGTACTCGGTGCTGCACGACAGCACCGTCAACATCCCGGATGCGTACGCTGCGGAAGGGTTCGATTTCTCCGGCACCAAGAACTTCGACAAGAAGACCGGCTACCGCTCGAAGTCGTTCCTCACGGTGCCGATGAAGAACCACGAGAACGAGATCATCGGCGTGCTGCAGCTGATCAACGCCCAGGATCGCGTTAGCGGAGAGATCATCGCGTTCTCGGCCGCCGACCAGAGCCTGGCCGAGTCGCTCGCCTCGCAGGCGGCGATCGCGCTCACCAACCGGCTGCTGATCAACCAGCTCGAGGATCTGTTCGAGGCGTTCATCAACCTCATCAACACCGCGATCGACGACAAGTCGCCCTACACCGGCGGGCACTGCCAACGCGTTCCGGTGCTCACCATGATGCTCGCCGAGGCGGCCATCCGCACCCGCACGGGGCCATTGCGCGACTTCTCGCTCGACGAGCACGCCCTCTACGAACTGAAGCTCGCGGGCCTGCTGCACGATTGCGGCAAGGTGACAACGCCCGTGCACATCGTCGACAAGGCGACCAAGCTGCAGACGATCTTCGACCGCATCGATTTGATCGACACGCGCTTCGAGGCGGTCAAGCGCGAGGCCGAGATCGAGATGCTGAAGGCGAAACTCAAGCTGCTCGCCGGGAATGCGCGAGCCGACACCTCCGGGCTGGATGCGGAGCTCGGCCAGCGCATCGCCGCCCTCGACGACGATCGCAACTTCCTGCGCCGCGTGAACATCGGCGGCGAGTCGATGAGCCTCGAAGAGGTCGAGCGCGTGCAACGCATCGCGCGCATCGAGTGGACCAACGAGGAAGGGGAACGAGCGCCGTTGCTGAGCGCCGACGAGGTGTACAACCTGTCGATCACGCGCGGCACGCTCACGCGCGAGGACCGGCAGATCATCAACAACCACGTCGCGATGACCTTCAAGATGCTATCGGCGCTGCCGTGGCCCAAGCACCTGCGCGGCGTGCCCGAGATCGCGGCGAGCCACCATGAGCGCCTCGACGGGCAAGGTTACTTCAGGGGCCTGACCGAGGAGCAAATGCCGCTGCAGGCGCGCATCGTGGCCATTGCGGACATATTCGAGGCGTTGACGGCCAAGGATCGACCCTACAAACCGGGCAAGACGCTATCGGAGTCGCTCGAGATCCTGGGCCGCATGGCGCTCGAGAACCACGTCGATTCGAACCTCTTCGACGTGTTCATCCGCGAGAAGGTATACCTCAAGTACGCCGAGCAGTTTCTCGATCCGGAGCAGATCAACCGGGTGGATGAGACTCAGGTGCCGGGGTATAGGCCGTAGGCGCCGGCCACGGCCGAATGGCGCGGCCTCGGCACGGGGGATGGATCAACGCTTCCCGGCGCCTGCCGCGGGCGCGCTCGCAGCCTTGCGCGTGATGTAGACGACGAGTCCCTCGGTCGCCATTTCGATGAAGGGCTTGCTGTAGCCGAGCTCGGTCAGCTCCCAGCGGAAGCTGTTGCCGAGGCGGGCCTTCTTGTAGACACCGAGATTCTTGTTCGTTTCGAATTCGATGGCCTTGCGGTAGGCGTCTTCTAAAACTCGGGTAATCCGGTTCTTCGAGATCTTCTTCTCCTTCGCCTGATCGAGCGAAGGCGGGTAGCGCTTCGAGATGTCCACGGCGAGCGACTTGGCGAACTGGTCGACGTCCTTGCTCGAAAAGCGATCGAAGATTCCCATCATCCGTCTCCTGCGAGCGCCGTTGCCCTGGTGTGCGCGGCTGCGGCTATTGTCCGACAAGCTGTGCCAGTGTGCCAGAGCGCTTGCCGCATCATGCTTGCGATGAAGGCCGTGTTTGTTCCGATATCCGATAGCATAGCCGGCATGGCGATGCAAGCTGGTGCGCTTGCGAGCGGGAGAATAGACCGGCATCTGCGGACCTGTCTGAAGGTATGCAAGAATCCGGTCTTTCGTATCCTGGGCGCATGGAAATCCCCTCGCATCGGCGAGCAGATTGCATCCTGTGAGGGGGACGGCCAGACTTGGGCGCAAGTCGTCATTGGGGTCGCCGCGCCTGCACGCTGCTGCCGGCGCACGGTTCGCGGGTAATTGCACATGCTTTCTCGGGTCCTCTCGTCTCTGATTCGTCGGCCGGATCGCGGCGCTGCGATCGAGCGCCGCTGGGACGATGTCGTCGAGCAGGCCGAGCAGGCGCTCACCCGTGGCGATCTCCAGCGTGCCCAGACTTTGCTCGAAAACGCGCTGCACAATGGATGCGAATCCGCCCGCGTTCGGCGGATGTTGGGCAGCATCCTGGGCGCCGGCGGTCATCTCGAACGCGCACGGGTAGAGCTCGAACGCGCGTTGGACATCGAGCCGGATCACTCTGCCGCACTGACCGATCTCGGCAATGTCCATCGCCTGTCCGGGCGAACGGAAGAGGCCCGAACGTGCTACCTGCGCGCGCTGAGCCAGGATCCGGACAATGCGGCCATACGCTTCAGCCTGGCAACCATCGACGATCAGGCGGGCCGCACCGAGGCTGCCATCGGCGCGTTGCGCTCGCTCATCGAATACCCCGCGTACCCCGAAGCTGTGCGAGCGCTCGCCGAGATCCTGGATCGGATCGGCCAGGCTGCCGAAGCGAAGTCGGCGTGTCTCGAGATCCTTTCGCGCGAGCCCGACCATGCGCTCGCTCATGCCGTGCTCGGTTTTCTTCTGCTCAAGCGCGACCTGCAGCCTCGGCAGGCTCTCGAGCGTTTCGACCGGGCCATCGCGCTCGGTCATGCGGATGCTGAATTGTGGTCGAACCGCGGCATCGCCTTGCAGGACTTGGGGCGGCTCGACGAAGCCATCGGCAGTTACGAGACCGCGCTGCGAATCAAGCCCGACCATCGGCTTGCCGCCTTTCATCGGTCGCTCGCGCTGCTCATGCGAAGTGATTTCGCCCGGGCCTGGCCAGACTACGAGCTGCGGCTACTGAGCGAGGATCGGCCCAAGCCGCCGCGGTCGTTCCCTGCCTGGGACGGCGAATCGCTGCCGGAGGGCGCCTTGTTCGTCCACGGCGAGCAGGGGATTGGCGACGAGATCATGTTCGCATCCTGTTTGCCGGACCTCCTGGCTATTCAGCCAGCGACGGTCATCGCGTGCACCGCCAAGCTCGAGCCCATTTTCCGTCGCTCCTTTCCCGGCGCGAAGGTAATAAGCCTGCAGCATGCAACCGAGCCGGCCGCGGATTCGCAGTTCGCCGACGTGAAGGCGATGACGCCCATCGGCAGCATGCCACGTCATTTCAGACCCTCACGCGAGAGCTTTCCAAGGCACACCGGCTACCTCGTTGCGGATCCTCGCCTGGTCGAGGAATACCGTGCCCGACTCGGCTGCCTGGGTGCTGCGCCGAAGATAGGAATCTCGTGGCGTGGCGGCAGCATCCTCACTCGGCAGGCACTTCGTACCCTGGACGCAGAGCAACTGGCGCAGCTCCTTTCGACACCGGGCGTGCAATTCGTCGATCTTCAATACGACAGCCGACCTCAAGACGACGGCATCGAGCCCGCGCTGACCGAAGGCAAGCTGGTGCACTGGCAGGACGCGCTCGACGACTACGACCGGACCGCGGCGCTCGTCTGTGCGCTGGATTCGATCGTCAGCGTGTGTACGGCGTTGATCCATCTCGGCGGCGCCCTGGGGCGGCCGGTATTGGTCATGGCGCCGCATAGCCCGGAGTGGCGCTACGGGATCAGCGGAGAATCCATGCCCTGGTACCCCTCGGTCCGTATCGAGCGCCAACCGACTGCGGGCGACTGGGATTCCGTCGTCCTCGCCGTGCAACGCCGATTGGCAGCTCTAACCTAGCTCGAATTGCCTTGGGAAGATATCTGTATCGGATGGGCAATCTTTACGCGTCACCCATGCCTTGGGTCGCCGGGGCTTGCCGCTTTCCTTGCGGGCGCCGCTCGAAGACCACGATGCTGTCGTAGCAGGCAATGCAATCGGTCGACTTCGTAAAATCCGAAACGGGCAGTGCTCCCCTGGAATGCACCGCACTGATCTCGTCCAGCTTGTCCTTGGTGAACTCCATGAAGC
>JBOIEI010000149.1:0-7553 GCA_050741055.1 Burkholderiales bacterium
AGCGGCCGGCGCATTGGCTTGACACGCATCCACCTGGAAGAGGATGCCGGCAAGTCGCTCCACGAAGATTTTCACGACATGAGTGGAATCGACTTGAACCGCGCCGGCACGCCACTGCTCGAGATCGTCTCGGAGCCCGACATGCGCAGCGCGGCCGAGGCGGTCGCTTATGGCAAGACCTTGCACGCCCTGGTGCGCTGGCTCGACATCTGCGACGGCAACATGCAGGAAGGCTCGTTTCGCATGGACGCCAACGTGTCGGTGCGCCCCGCCGGCACGACCGACCTGGGCACGCGCTGCGAGATCAAGAACCTCAATTCGTTCCGCTTCCTGGAGCGGGCGATCGAGTACGAGGCGCGGCGCCAGGTGGAGATCCTGGAAGACGGCGGAACGATCCGCCAGGAGACGCGGCTGTACGATCCCGAGCGCGACGAAACGCGCACCATGCGCAGCAAGGAGGACGCGCACGACTACCGCTATTTCCCCGACCCCGATCTGCTGCCGCTCGAGATCGGCGCCGATTCGCTGGGCGAGATCGCGCAGTCGATGCCCGAGCTGCCGGACGCCAAGCGCAACCGCTTCGTCGCCGCATTCGGCTTGACGCCCTACGACGCGGGTTTGCTGACGGCATCGCGCGAGCTCGCGCAGTATTACGAGGCGGCCTCGGATGGCCTGTCGGGTTCGGCTCCGAAGCTCGTGGCCAATTGGATGACCGGCGCCTTGGCGGCCCGGTTGAACGAAGCGGGCTGCGATATCACGCAAAGCAGGGTCGCACCGGGGCAGCTGCGAGCGTTGGTCGAGCGCGTGGCGGACGGAACCCTTTCGGGCAAGATGGCGCGCGAGGTGTTCGAGGCGCTGTGGGCGGGCGAGGGTGAAGTCGATGCGATCATCGAGCGGCGTGGGCTGCGCCAGATCTCGGACAGCTCCGAGCTCGACAAGCTCGCCGGCGAGGTGCTGGCGCAGAACGCCGCGCAGGTGGCGGACTACCGGGCCGGGAAGGCGAAAGCGTTCAACGCCCTGGTGGGTCAGGTGATGAAGGCGAGCAAGGGCAAGGCCAATCCACAGCAGGTGAGCGAGATTTTGCGGCGCAAGCTGGATGCGGGCGGCTGAACGCCCTCCCGCCGGCAACCGCCGTGGCGGCGTGATTGGCCAAAGCCGTCGTTAATCAATCCTTGCCTGTGCGACGCTGAGCGTCGATCCCTATTTCTTGGCGGGCGTCTGGGCCGCGGTGGTCGCTGTGCCGGTCGCCTGCTCCTCGCGCAGCTCCTGATAGCGTTTCTTGAGCGCCTCGTACTTCGCCCGGGTGGCAAGAATTTCCTGGTGGTGGCGCTCGATCTCGTCGCGGAGCACTTTCACCTGCGCTTGATTGCGCTGAATGTCTTCCTGCACGGATTCCGGCGGCGGCTTCTTGCGCTTGGCGTAAAGATCCAGGCGCTTGCGATCATCGGCGATCCGCTCGCTCAGCGAGCGCTCCTGCCCGCGCAGGTTGGCGATGATCGTGTCGAGCGACTGCACCTCGCGGTCGCGTTTCATGTCGATTTCCTGCACGCTGGTGAACGACAGCAGCAGCGCCTTGTCCTTCCTGCGCTGCTCGGCCGCCTTGAGCTCCTCCTCCTTCTTGCGCGCCAGGTCCTCTTCCCGAACCTTCTTCTGCTCGGCGCTTACGTCCGGTTCGATCTTCTTGATGATCACCCCGCGGTTGGTCATCTGCACCGCGCTCTTGTCCCGGTCGCTCGGCGGCTTGTCGCTGTACTGGACGCGTCCTTTGTCGTCGACCCACTTGTACAAAGCCGCATGGCCGACGCTCAAAAAGAGGACGCTTAACGATAGGCTCATGACAACGGCGACGGCCGCCCGCTCAGCGCGCATGGGCCGTGGTTCCGAAACGGCTGCTATAGCTCAGTACGGCTTGCAGATGCGAAGCGTAGCTCGGCTCAGCGCGTACGAACTCCACCAGATCGTCGAGGGTCGCAATGCTGACGACCGGAATTCCGTACGCCTGCTCCACTTCCTGGGTTGCCGACAGTGCTGCGGTGCCGAGCTCCATCCGATCGAGCGCGATCGCAACGGCGCAGGGCGTTGCATGATGGGCGCGAATGATGCCGACCGACTCGCGCACCGACGTTCCCGCCGAGATCACGTCGTCCACGATCAGGACGCGGCCTGCGAGCGGTGCCCCGATCACCGTGCCGCCCTCGCCGTGATCCTTCGCTTCCTTGCGGTTGAAGCAGAATGCAACGTCGCGCCCGCGCGATGCCAGCGACATCGCCACCCCGGCGGCGAGCGGTATGCCCTTGTAGGCGGAGCCGAACAACATGTCGTACTCGACGCCGGCCGCGGCAATGGCTTTCGCGTAGAATTCGCACAGGCGCGCCAGCGCCGCGCCGCTCGCGAACATTCCGGCATTGAAGAAGTAGGGCGACGTGCGTCCCGCTTTGGTGACGAACTCACCGAACAGCAGGGCCCGCTGCGAAGCTGCGAAGCGAAAGAAATCCTTCCTGAAATCAGTCATCTGTCCACCCCGAGCTATGTTACGCGCAATCACCTTGAATCTCAACGGAGTTCGCTCGGCGGCGGCCAAGGGCGCGTTCGCCTGGCTCGCTCGTAGCCGCGCCGATGTCATTTGCGTGCAGGAGTTGAAGGCGCAGGAGTGCGATCTCGATGCGCTCGCGGTCCCGCGCAGCTTCAGCGCGCACTACCACTGCGCGCTCAAGCGTGGCTACAGCGGCGTGGGCATCTATGCGCGGCGCATACCGGATCGAGTCCAATGCGGGCTCGGCATCGAGGATATCGACGCCGAGGGCCGCTACCTGCAGGCCGACTTCGGCAATTTGAGCGTGATTTCGGTCTACCTGCCGTCGGGTTCCAGCTCGCCGGAGCGGCAGATCGTGAAGTTCCGGTTCATGGAGCGCTTCTTCCCGCATCTTGCCCGACTGCGTGCCTGCGGGCGCGAGGTATTGCTCTGCGGCGACTGGAACATCGCGCACCGCGAGATCGACCTCAAGAACTGGCGCGCCAACCAGAAGAACCCCGGGTTCCTGCCCGAAGAGCGCGCCTGGCTCACGCGCGTGTTCGACGAGCTGGGATTCGTCGATGTGTTTCGGCGCCTCGATCCACGCCCCGAGCGCTACACCTGGTGGTCGAACCGTGGCGAAGCCTGGGCCAAGAACGTAGGGTGGCGGATCGACTACCAGATCGCGACGCCGGCCCTGGCGGCGTGCGCTCGCGCAGCGGCAATCTACACGCGCAAGCGCTTCTCCGACCATGCGCCGCTGACGATCGATTTCGATCATGCCTATTGACGCCCGCTACCCAGGAACCTGCCCGCCTGGCGGGCACGCGCTGCTCCCCTCTCCGCGGTCGCTCGCCTCCGGAAAACCCGCTTGAGCGACGCAGGGCAGCCAACCGGCGAGGCCGCGGGCCAGCCAGTGCGAGCGTCCTGGACGCAAACGCTGCGGGCCGTCTTCAGCGTCCGGATGCTGATTGCGGCGCTGATGGGGTTCGCGTCGGGTCTACCGCTGCTGCTCACCGGCTCGGTGCTGCAGGCATGGTTACGCGACGGCGGTGTCGATCTCGCCAGCATCGGCCTGTTCGCCCTGGTAGGGCTGCCCTATACGCTCAAGTTCCTCTGGTCGCCGCTGTTCGATCGCTATGCGCTGCCGCTTCTCGGCCGGCGCCGCGGCTGGCTCGTACTGACGCAGGCTGCGCTGGCCGCCGCGCTGGTCGCGCTCAGCTACGCCAACCCGACTTCCGATGATCTGGTCGCGGTTTCGGTCGCCGCTTTGATGGTCGCGTTCTTCTCGGCCTCGCAGGATATCGTCGTCGACGCCCATCGCCGCGAGAGCCTTACCGATCTCGAGCTGGGTCTCGGCTCGGCGATGTACGTGAACGGCTATCGGGTGGGCATGCTGCTCGCGGGCGGCGGCGGGCTCATCCTTGCCGACGTGCTGTCCTTCCCCGAGATGTATCGGCTGCTCGCCGCGTTCATGGCGGCTTGCATGGTCGTGAGCCTGGTCGCACCCGAACCACCGCTGCCGCCGGGACGGCCGCGCTCGCTGGCGGAGGCGGTGGTGCTGCCGTTTCGCGATTACTTCACGCGTGAAGGCGCCTGGCTCGCGCTGGCGTTTATCCTGCTCTACAAGCTGGGCGACACGCTGGCGTCCGCGATGACGACGCCGTTCTACCTCGATCTGGGCTACAGCAAGAGCGAGATCGGCGCGGTGGTGAAGCTGTTCGGCTTCTGGGCGACGCTCGCCGGGGCGACCCTGGGCGGCATCTGGATCCTGCGCATTGGGCTCAAGCGCGCGCTGTGGCTGTTCGGCATCGGCCAGATGGTGTCGACGTTCGGATTCGTCGTGCTCTCGGGATTGCCGCCGACCCTGCCCGCGCTGGCGACCGTCATCGCCGTGGAAAACCTGACTGCAGGGCTGGGCACGGCGGCGTTCGTGGGCTTCATGGGCGCGCTCACCGACCGGCGCTTCACGGCCACCCAATACGCGCTGCTGTCGAGCCTCATGGGCATACCGCGCGTGCTGGCCGCGGCGCCGACCGGCTGGCTGGCGCAATCGCTCGGCTGGAGCACCTTCTTTCTCGCCTGCGCGCTGATCGCGTTGCCGGGCCTGGCGCTGCTGCACTGGATGCGACGGCTGATGCCCGAAGAGGCAGCCGCGGAGGCGCGCGCAGCTCAGGCGGGCAGCCGCTCGAACCGATAGACCGCCAGCTGGCCGAAGAGGTTCGGAGCCATTCCGACCTCGGCCCCGTCGCTCAACACCACGCGCTCGCAGATGCGCACCTTGCGCCTGGCGCAAAAGCGCTCGAAGTCGTCGATGGTGCACAAGTGCACGTTGGGCGTGTCGTACCACTCGTAGGGCAGGTTCTCCGATACCGGCATGTTGCCGCGGGCGACCGCCAGGCGGTTGCGCCAGTAGCCGAAATTGGGAAAGGTCACGATCGCCTGCCGGCCCACGCGCAGCATCTCGTCGACGATCGCTTCGGTATGGCGCATCGCCTGCAGCGTTTGCGAAAGAATCACGAAGTCGAAGGAATCGGTTTCGATCTCGGCCAGGCCCGTCTCCAGGTCGTCCTGAATGACGTTCACGCCGTTGCGCACGCAGGCGACGATGTTTTCCGGGCTGATCTCCACGCCGTAGCCGTGCACGCCGCGGGTCTGCGCCAGGAACTGCAGCAGCGAGCCGTCGCCGCAGCCCAGGTCGAGCACGCGGGCATGCTGCGGTATCCAGCGCGCGATGACGTTGAAGTCGGAACGCGCTTGCAGGGTGGCGTTCAAGGCAGCGCTGCGCCGGCGAGCTCGCGCGTCAGCCGGTTGAAATATTCGCGCACGACCTCGTGATAATGCGCGTTGTCGAGCAGGAAGGCGTCGTGGCCGTGCGGTGCGTCGATCTCGGCGTAGGTGACGTTGCGCTTGTTGTCGAGCAGCGCCTTGACGATCTCGCGCGAGCGCGCGGGCGAGAAACGCCAGTCGGAGGTGAACGAGATGACCAGGAAGCTCGCCTGCGCCAACGCCAGCGCGCGGGTGAGGCTGCCGCCGTGCTGCTTGGCCGGATCGAAGTAGTCGAGCGCGCGCGTGATCCGCAAATACGTGTTGGCGTCGAAAACTTCGGCGAATTTCTCGCCCTGGTGGCGCAGGTACGATTCCACCTCGAAGTCGACGTCGAAGTGGAAGCGGAAGTCGTCCGCGCGCAGCACACGCCCGAAGCGCTCCATCATCGCGTCGTCGGAGAGATAGGTGATGTGGCCAATCATGCGCGCGATGCGAAGCCCCCGGCGGGGAAGCGTGTCGTGCGCGTAGTAATCGCCGCCGTTGAAATCAGGGTCCGAGATGATCGCCTGGCGGGCGACCTCGTTGAAGGCGATGTTCTGGGTGGAGAGCTTCGGCGCGGCAGCGATCACGATCGCATGCGCCACGCGCTCGGGCTGATCGATGGTCCATTGCAGCGCCTGCATGGCGCCGAGGCTGCCGCCCATCACGGCACAGAAGCGCTGGATGCCGAGGTGATCGGCAAGGCGCGTCTGGGCGGCAACCCAATCCTCCACCGTGACGACCGGAAAGCTCGCGCCATACGGCTTGCCCGTCGCGGCATCGATGCTGGTCGGGCCGGTCGAGCCATGACAGCCGCCGATATTGTTCAGGCCGAGCACGAAGAAGCGGTCGGTATCGAGCGGCTTGCCGGGACCGACCATGTTGTCCCACCAGCCGATGCTCTTGGGATCGTCCGCATACCAGCCGGCGACATGGTGGGAAGCGTTGAGCGCGTGACAGACCAGCACCGCGTTGGTGCGCTCGGCGTTGAGCTCGCCGTAGGTCTCGTACATCAGCTGATAGTCGGACAGCACCGCACCGCTGCGCAGCTTGAGCGGCTCGGCGAAGTGTGCCGTCTTCGGCGCGACCAGGCCGACGCCGTTATCCGGTAGGGGTAATTCAGCCTTCACGAGAAATGTCGTCCAAAAACAAAAAACCCAGCCGACTGCGCGGGCTGGGTGCCTTCGCTTTAGCCGGTTTTATTAGGCGCCCGCAAGCTGAGGTCAAATCGGCGCCGTAGTGCTGGGTGCGGAAGTTACTCCCGGCTTCCCGGGGTGTCAACAGACTTACTGCCACAGACTTACTGCCTGCGACCCCAGGCTCATACCTGGATTGGAATCGACTCAAACCCACTCGCTCCGCTTCGCTAGCCCTTTGGTCCGGGGCAACACATCCAGCGGCGCTGCGATCCGCATCGATGCTTCAGCTGCGCGCCTCGCGCCGCCGGCGCGGCGTGCGCCGCGTGCCGAAGAGCACGCGGCGATACTCGCGCAATCGCTCCACGACGAAACGGTGAAGGCCCGGATCCCAATCGGCGGCGGCGAGAAAGCGGTTGTAGATGCGGAAGTAGGGCGCAACGCCATCGCAGCGCAGGATCGGGCTCATGCCGTACTTGGCTTGCTTCGCACTGGCGTCGACGCGGGCGTGCGCGAAGCCGTGCGTCTCGCTCCAGCTGATCGCGCCTTCGGCGTTGGCGCGGTCGTAGCACAGCTGGAAGGCGATCGGCCTGCCTGCAGCGTCCTGCCATACGAACAGGTCGAAGTAGTCGTCCTGGAACCAGCGCCGGTACCCGCGCTCGCTGTCCTGGCGCACCGAGCCGATCTCTCGCATCGCTAATCGGCGTTGAGCCGTTCCAGCATGAGCTGCATCCGCTCCCGGTCGGCAACCCGCAGCATCCGGCGCGCGAGCAGACGCACGCTCGACAGATTGGTGCGCAGCACCTCCTGCTTCACCGCGAGCACCTGCGCCGGGTGCATCGAGAACTGGCGCAAGCCCAGCCCGAGCAGCAGGCGCGTGAGCTTCACGTCGCCGGCCATCTCGCCGCATAACGCCACCGGCGTGCCGGTTCGATTGGCGCCGGAGATGACCAGCGCCACCAGGTGCAGCACCGCGGGATGGAGCGGATCGTACAGATGCGCGACCGCATCGTCGGTGCGATCGATCGCCAAGGTGTACTGGATGAGATCGTTGGTTCCGATCGAAAGGAAATCGAGCTTGCGCGTGAACATGCGCA
>JBOIEI010000150.1:0-3823 GCA_050741055.1 Burkholderiales bacterium
TCCTTGAATTGTGGGCTTGGTAGTGGGCTTGATTCGTGCGTGACAAGCTTTATATAGCATCAAACATAGCGCGCGCCAAACAGACAGCGCGTTTACCGCCATCGCACGAGTATGCAAGTGATGGGATTACAACGAAGGCGCAATCAAGGCGGGTGGAATGCGTTTTTTCAGGTGCTCTGCGGCGCCAGCCAGACGCCGGATTTGCCGCCGCGCTTCTCCATGAGCGCGATGCCTTCGATGCGCATGCCGCGATCGACCGCCTTGCACATGTCGTAGATGGTGAGAAGCGCCACCGCGGTTGCCGTCAACGCTTCCATCTCCACTCCGGTGCGGCCGATGGTTTCCACCGTCGCAACGCAGTCGACAGCGCAATGTTCCGCCACGGTTTCGAAAGCGATATCGACCTTGGTCAGGGCGAGCGGATGGCACAGGGGAATCAGCTCCGAGGTGCGTTTGGCCGCCTGGATGCCAGCAATGCGCGCGATGCCGAGCACGTCCCCTTTGGCTGCCGTGCCTTGGCGGATCGCGTCCAGTGTGGTGGTGCGCATGAGGATGCGTCCGTGCGCCCGCGCGATGCGGTGGGTCGGGTCCTTGCCCGCCACATCGACCATGCGCGCCGCGCCGGCTGCATCGAAATGGGTGAATTCCGGCTCGGCCATTATTGCCACTTTGCAAGTAAAGGACCACGCGCCCGTACGCTCCGATGTCCTTCCCTCACCCCCAGCCCATCTCCCGGGGGAGAGGGGAGGAGGTCGTGTGCCCGCCAGGCGGGCGGGTTCCCGGGTAAGGAGCGAGGTACCGAGCGTCACCTGGAAGCGCGCGGCAGAAAGCTGTAACGAACTGTTTCGGCGTCAGGAACTCGCGAGCGGTCCAATTTATCATAGTAGACGTGCGCCTGCCGCTTCTATTTCTGCTCGCCTTGCTCATGGCCGCGCGTTGCTTCGCGCAGGCTCTGCCCGATCTCGGCGATGCCTCCCAGGCGGTGTTCACCCCTACCACCGAGCGCCGCATGGGCGAGAGCATCATGGAAAAGGTGCGCATGGACCGTTCCTATCGCGACGATCCGGTCGTCACCGATTATCTGAACAGCCTCGGCAACCGGCTGGTCGCGGCCAGTCCGGACTCGCGCCAGAGCTTCGAGTTCTTCCTGCTCGACGACCTCAGCGTCAATGCGTTCGCATTGCCGGGCGGCTTCATCGGCGTACATGCCGGCTTGATCCTCACTGCGGAGGCCGAGTCGGAGCTTGCCGGCGTGCTCGCGCACGAAGTCGCGCACGTGACCCAACGCCATATTGCCCGCATGATCGCAGGGCAGGAGCGCAGCCAGCTGGCGGCTTTGGCGGCACTGGCGGTGGGGCTGTTGGCCGCGCGTTCGAATTCGCAACTCGGCGAGGCGGTCATCGCCGGCTCGCAGGCGGCCGCCATCCAGAACCAGCTCGACTTCTCACGCGACGCCGAGCGCGAGGCCGATCGGGTAGGCGTGCAGATCCTGCAGCAGGCGGGCTTCGACGCAGCCGCGATGCCGCTATTCATGGAGCGGCTGCAGCGCGCAGGCCGGGTCTATGAGTTCAATGCGGCGCCGGCCTACTTGCGCACCCACCCGGTGACGACCGAGCGGATCGCCGATCTGCAGAACCGCACCGAGTCGATCGCCTACAAACAGGTTCCGGGCAACGTGGAATTTCAGATCGTGCGCGCCCGGGTGCGCGCGAACTCGACCGATCCCCACCAGGCGGTCAAGTTCTTTGAGCTGGCGCTGAAGGACCGCCGCTTCATCAACGAAGCCGCTACGCGTTACGGGCTTGCGCTCGCCCTGCTGCGTGCCAAGGACTACACGCGTGCGAGTCGCGAGCTGGCCGAGCTCGAAGCGCTTCTGCCTCGCTCGCCGGCGGTATCCGCGCTGCGTGGCCAGCTTTTGATCGCGTCGGGCGATTACGGCGCGGCGATCCAGCACTACGCCGCAGCGGTCCAGGCGCATCCCAATTACCGTGCGCTCGTCTACGATCGTGCCGACGTGCTGATCCTGAGCGGCGAGCCGGATGCCGCTTTGGGCATGCTGGAAGCCCGCCTGCGCAACCATCCGGACGATACGCGCCTCTACATCCTTCAGTCGCGCGCCTACGCCGCGCAGGGCAAGCGCTTGCTCCAGCACAAGGCGCAGGCGGAAGCCTATGCCCGACAGGGAATGATCGGCGCGGCGGTGGAGCAGCTGCAGATCGCGGCGCGCTCGGGCGATGGGGACTTCTATCAGCTTTCCAGCGTCGAGGCGCGGCTGCGCGAGCTGCGCGCGCAGTTGAAGACCCTGGAAAAGGAACGCCGCCAGGCCCAGTGAGTTGGGGAAATAGCCGTCCTTCGCTGCGCCATTTCCGGCGCTGGCGCGCGGACCCTTGTGGTATCGTAGCCGCAATCGCATTTTCTTTTGTCATATTTTGATTCCGAGCAAGATCGGCAAGTACGAAATCGTGCGCGAGCTGGGACGCGGCGCAACCAGCGCGGTGTTCGAGGCGGTCGATCCATTTACGAGCCGACGCGTAGCGATCAAGTGGGTGCTGCCCGAAGCGCTGCGGGATCGCGAATACGGCAAGCGCTATCGCAAGCTCTTCATCACCGAAGCTTCGCTCGCGGGCAAGCTCGCCCATCCGCACATCGCGACCATCTACGACGCGGTGGCCGAGGACGGCGGCAGCTACATCGTGATGGAGTACGTCGACGGGGGCACGCTCGAGCGTTTCGCGCGCGTCGACAGCCTGCTGCCGACAGCGCAAGTGCTCGAGATCGTCTTCAAGTGCTGCAAGGCGCTCGACTATGCGGCCAAGCAGGGCGTGATCCACCGCGACATCAAGCCGGCCAACATCCTGCTCACGAAAGACAACCAGATCAAGATCACCGACTTCGGCGCGGCGCTGACCAACAGCACCCAGACCACGCAGGTGAGCGGCATCGGGTCGCCGGCCTACATGTCGCCGCAGCAGGTGAAGGAGCTTACGCTCACGCATCAGACCGATATCTATTCGCTCGGCGTGGTGCTGTTCCAGCTGCTCACGGGGCGCCTGCCGTTCCAGGCGAGCAACAACTACAGCCTCATCTATCACGTAATCAATTCGGAGCCGCCGCCGCCGTCGCGCTATCGGCCCGAGGTAACGCCCGATCTGGACGCGATCGTCGCGCGCGCGATGCACAAGTCGACCGACGCGCGCTATCCGACCTGGGAGGAGTTCGCTTTCGACCTGGCGAACGCTTTTGGCAGTCTCTCCAACCGGGTCGAGTCGATTCCCGACAGCGAGAAGTTCAACACCTTGCGCCAGCTCGACTTCTTCCGGCCGTTCAGCGACGTGGAGCTGTGGGAGGTGCTGCGCATCACCAACTGGCATCGCCACCCCAAGGACACGGCGCTCATCAAGGAGGGCGAGGTCGGCACCTCGTTCTTCGTGCTGGCCGCGGGCGAGGTCAAGGTCACCAAGCAGGACAGGCTTCTGAACGTGTTGCGAACCGGGGCTTGCTTCGGCGAGATGGCGCACCTCACCCGGCACGAGTTCGCGCGCACCGCCAGCGTTGCCGCGCTGTCGCAGATCACCGTGATCGAGATTCGTTCCGAGCGCTTGCAGCAGGCCTCGGAGAACTGCAGGCACCAGTTCAACGGCGCCTTTCTCGCCATGCTGGTCGATCGCCTGGCGCTGGCCAATACGCGCTTGAGCCAGTTGCTCGCCGAGCGCAACATCAGCACTTCCTGAACGCGGGCTGCGGGCGTCGATCCGCGCTGCGTGCTCCGTTTGCAGAACGGCCGATAACGGCGGGCGCAGGACTCACATTTGCTAATATACCC
>JBOIEI010000151.1:0-3369 GCA_050741055.1 Burkholderiales bacterium
CGATGCCGCGAGCGTCGCCCGGTTGGAGGCGCATTCCCTACGGCGCGTCTTCATCACCGAGAACGAGACCAATTTTCTGGCCTTCCCGCCGGTCGAGAAGGCGATCGTCGTCTTCGGCGCGGGCTACGGCTGGGAGGCGCTCGGCAAGGCGCGCTGGCTGGAGCGCTGCGCGCTCCACTATTGGGGCGACATCGACACGCACGGCTTCGTCATCCTCGACCGGTTGCGCGAACACTTCCCTCGGGTCGAATCCTTTTTGATGGACCGCGCGACCCTGTTCGCGCACGAAGAATCGTGGGGCGAGGAAAACGATCCGGCCGCGCACGATCTCTCGCGGCTCACCGAAGCCGAGCGTGCGCTCTACGACGAATTGCGCGACAACCGCATCCGCAAGGGCTTGCGCCTGGAACAGGAGCGGATTGGGTTCGGCTGGATGAACGACGCTGTCGAGAGGCTCGTGCGCGAAAGTAGCTGAGATATTGCGGGGGAAGTTTCGCCTGTCGCACCTGCCCTCACGAGACGTCGCCTCATTCGTGCAACGAGCAAGACCTGACCCCATCTAAAACGCTATCTAAAACGAACTTACGAAAAAAGCGTACGTTACAGCCTTTTCCAACCAGGCTCAGAGAGCATCCAATGCGTATCGTTGTACTCGGCTGCGGGTTCGGCGGCCTGTTCGCCGTTCGTGCGCTGCGCAATGCGCCGGTGGAAATCACCGTCGTCGATCGCACCAATCATCATCTGTTCCAGCCGCTGCTCTATCAGGTGGCGACCGCCGGGCTCGCGGCGCCTGCAATCGCGGAGCCGATCCGGCGCGAGCTGGCGCGGCAGAGGAACGTCACCGTGCTCCTGGGCGAAGCGCAGCGCGTCGATCCTGCGGCGCGCTGTGTGATCCTGGAGAACGGCGAAGCGCTTGGCTATGACAGATTGATAATCGCCACCGGTGCGACCGACAGCTACTTCGGGCACGACGAGTGGCGCGACTTCGCGCCAGGACTGAAGACGCTCGAGGATGCATTCGAGGTGCGCCGCCGGATCCTTCTCGCGTTCGAGCATGCGGAGCGCGAGAGCGATCCCGCAAAGCGCGCGGCCTGGCTCACCTTCGTCGTCATCGGCGGGGGCGCCACCGGTGTCGAAATGGCGGGCACGCTCGCCGAGATCGCCCGGCACACGCTGCGCGGCGAATTCCGCCGCTTCGACCCGCGCAACACGCGCGTCATCCTGGTGGAGGCGCAGGAGCGCGTGCTGCCTCCGTATCCGCCGGATCTCTCCGAGCGCGCGCGGCTGCAGCTCGAGCGGCTCGGCGTGACGGTCTGGAGCGGAAAGCGCGTCACGCGCATCGATGCCGACGGGGTTCAGCTCGGCGGTGAGCGGCTCGACTCGAAAACCGTGATCTGGTGCGCCGGCGTCGCGGCAAGCCCGCTCGGCGCGACGCTGGGCGTTCCGCTCGATCGCGGCGGGCGGGTCATCGTCGAGCCCGATCTCGGCGTCCCGGGGCATCCCGAGATCCAGGTCGTCGGCGACCTCGCCGTGATTCCTGGGCACGAGCCGCCCGTGCCCGGCGTCGCGCCCGCCGCGAAGCAGATGGGCCGTCATGCAGCCCGCAACGTCCTCGCCGCGCTGGCGGGGCGCTCGGGCGAGCCGTTTCGCTATCGCGACTACGGACAGCTCGCGACCATCGGCCGCAGCAAGGCCGTCGCGCTATTCGGTCGCGTGCGCCTGTGGGGCTGGCTCGCGTGGATCACCTGGCTCGCGGCGCACATCTACTTCCTCATCGGTTTCCGCAACCGCCTCGTGGTGATGATCGACTGGGCCTGGGCCTACTGGACGTTCGAGCGCTCGGCGCGTGTCGTGATCGATGCGAAAAGACGAGTCACCGCGCCAGTCAATGTCCGGTAAGCCCTCAGGGCTCGAGCGCCCGCGTCACGTCGTCGAAGAGCTCGTCCACTTCCAGCCGGCGCGCAATGAGCCCTTGCTCGTGGCAGTAGTCGAGAGCGATGTCGAGACTGCGGCGCATGGCTTCGACGCCGAACGGAATGGGATCGATCTCGCCCGGCGCCGGCGCTGCCGCGGCTTTCTTGCTCTGCGACAACAGGCGAAATGCTTCGCGTACGGCCTGCGGGTTCGACTCCGACAGCGACGCCTTGGCCACCACCAGGTGGTTCAACTGCAGGGCGCGGTTTCGCTTCTGCCAATCCACGCCCGCGGCGATCGGGTCCGGTATGACAGGTTTGAGACGCGGATCGGTCGGCACGCTGGCGAGAATCGCGGCGTCCAGCTCGCCGGCGAGCAGCATCGTCATCACATCCTTGTCTTGCGGGGCGCGATCGACGGTGGGCGGGTCGCGGTACTCGGCGACGTGCGGCTCCTCGAAGCTCACCCAGCGCACACGATCGATGTCCACGCCATGGTCGTGGGTGAGAACCCCGCGCAGCCAGGTGACCGTCGTCACCGAGTAGGCGCGTATGCCGACGCGCCGTCCGGCCAGATCGCGCGCACGCAGCTCGCCGCGATCGGCGTTGTACACGAGGTAGGGATGCTGGCAGCGCGAGAACAGCACGGCGGGCAGCAGCACGAGCGGCTTTCCGTGCGCTTTTGCCATGATATAGGTGACCAGCGCGAGCTCGGCCAAGTCGAACTCGATGTCCCGCACGACGCGCTTGAAGGCCGTGTGCGGCGCTTTCACGTCGGCGAAATCGAGTGCAACGATGGGCGAGGTGAGCTCGCCGCGCTTCAACGCCAGCGTGCCCGGATAGTCGCCGAGCAGCGTGCGCAAGCGGGTTGGATTCTGGTCAGTCATCGCTTTCCTTCCTTCGCGTTGCTCGAATGTCTACAGTACGCCGGCATGGACTCTCTCTCATCGTCGAGACTGTTCTTGAGGGCGGCGATCATCTGTCCGGCAACCGAATCTTCTTCCCTACCGGATAGCCGAGAAACGCATTGTGCGCGAAGATGTAGGCGTTGTTGCGCAGCTCGTCGCCACTCACCGCAATCATGTAGTCTTCGGGCTTCCACACGATCGGCACCATCCGGTTCGGATCTTCCGTTTCCAGAAAGTGCTTCGGGATGCGGCCCGCCTTGGCGTCATCGGTGAGATCCCACACGCCGCGAATGTTCCAGTCGCGCAGCTGGCGCTCGAAATCCCACGCCGGCCGGCGCGCATGCTCGAACAGGAAGCGCTTGACGTCGAGCTTGGACCATCCGGCTTTGGCGAGCGTGCGGGCGAGGATTGGGGTCAGCACGACCAGCGGGCGCAGCGTGCCCATGCCATGGCTGGTGGTGAAGGTGACCTGCCAGTTGTTGAAGCGCTGCACTGAATCGGCGACGTAGGGCAGGAGCTCCTCGGGTGTACTGCCGGAGACCGAGGAG
>JBOIEI010000152.1:0-3045 GCA_050741055.1 Burkholderiales bacterium
GTACTCGCCCAAACGCACGGCAAGCGCGGTTTCCTGCTCGTGCACCAGCGGCTCCAGATCCGCGGTCGCGAGTCTTGCCGGATCCCCGCCCCAATTGTTCAATACGCTTGCGATGCGCGCATGCGCGTACTGCAGGTAGTAGACCGGATTGTCGAGGCTCTGGCTCTTCGCCAGATCCAGATCGAAGTCGAGATGCTGGTCGCTTTTGCGCAATATGTAAAAAAAACGGGCCGCGTCGTTGCCGACCTCGTTACGCAGCTCACGCAAGGTCACGAACTGGCCCGCCCGTGTCGACATGGAGACTTTCTCCGCGCCGCGATAGAGCACCGCGAATTGCACCAGCGCGACATGCAGGCGACCCGCATCGCATCCGCTCGCCTGCAACGCGCCCTTCACCCGACTGACGTAGCCGTGATGGTCGGCCCCCCAGATGTCGATCACCTGGTCGAAACCGCGCGCGAACTTGTCGAGGTGATACGCGATGTCGGAAGCGAAATAGGTATAAGCGCCGTTCTCGCGTCGTAGGACCCGGTCCTTCTCGTCGCCGAATGCGCTCGAGCGGAACCAGAGCGCGCCATCTTGCGTGTAGACGTGACCGGCTTCCTCCAGGCGCGCAACCGCCTGCGCGACCGCACCCCGGTCGTACAGCGATTGCTCGGAGAACCAGCAATCGAAGCGCACGCCGAATTCTTCCAGATCCTGCCGGCAATCGGCCAGCTGCTCTGCGAGCGCGAAGCGATGCACGCGCGCATAGTCTGCGCCCAGGATCTCCTTGGCGGCGGCGATGAGCGCATCCAGGCGCTGCTCGCGCTCATCGGCCGCTTGCTCCTCGGCATCGTTCGTGGGCGTCGAGGCGTGCAGCAAACGTTGGGCGTGCGCCTCGAGAGCGAGCGCCGGGCGTGCGAGGGCGGTTCCCTCGCGCTCGCGAAGCTGCGCGGCCATGGCTCGGACGTAGTCGCCTCGGTAGGCGTTGTCCGGAAAAACCGGCTGCTCGCCGCAGGCTTCGAGATAGCGCAGCCACGTGGACAACGCCAGGATGTCCATCTGCCGCCCGGCATCGTTGACGTAGTATTCGCGCGTCACCCGATGTCCGGCCGCTTCCAGCAGGTCGGCCACGGCTGCGCCGTACGCCGCGCCCCGGCCATGGCCCACGTGCAGCGGGCCGGTGGGGTTGGCCGACACGAACTCGACTTGAACGTTGTCCGGTCGATTCTGGGAACCACAGCCGAACCGCGAGCCGGATTCGAGCGCGGCGCGCACCGCGGTGAGCTTGGCTTGGGGTCGCAGCCGGAAATTGATGAATCCGGCACCGGCGATTTCGGTGGCGGCGATGGTCGCCGACTGCGGCAGTGCCGCGACAATCGCCTGTGCGATGTCCGCGGGCTTGCGCTTGAGGCTCCGCGCGAGCTTGAGCGCGATATTGGTCGCGTAGTCGCCGTGGCTTGCTTGTCTGGGCCGCTCCAGCACGATCTCCGTGTCGACGGCCGCTGGAGCCACCTCGCTCAAGGCAGCGCGCAGCAAGGCGATCAGATGATGCTGGGCGGAATCGGTCACAATGATTGTGCGCGCTTCGTGGCAATGCAACCGGCGCAACGGGCCAGGCGCAAGCCGCGTAGAGCGTGCGAGTCGCGAAACAAAGCGAAGGCGCGTCGCGCGATAACAGGGGCGAAATTCTAGCACGCGCCCTCGAGCCCCCTCGACGCGGAGCCCTCGTCGGGGACGCGAGCATGGCGAGTCTTGGCGCTGGCCCTCGCTCGGGTAGAAGTATGTGCGGGCTTGGCCCGGAGCTCGGTGGCTAGCCGCCCAACCTGGGTCAGATATCGAGCGGGTCGACATCGAGCACCCAGCGCGCACGGCTGCTCGTCGCGCACCACAAGGCCGCGCACCAGCGATCGAGAAAGCGGTGCAAGACGGGGCGCGATTCGGACTGCACCAGCAATTGCGCTCGCTCGCGCCCTTGCAGGCGCGGCATGGCCGCCGGCGCCGGGTCGTAGACCGTAACGTCCTCGGCGTGCGGCGTTGCAAGCTCGGCGGCGCGCTGGAGGAAGTCGATTGCGTTCTCCAGCCGCGTCGCTTCGGCGCGCAGCAGTGCCTGGTGCATGAACGGTGGCAGGCCGGCAAGCCGGCGCTCGTCGAGCAACATGCGCGCGAAGGATTCGTAATCGTGCGTGCGAACCGCGGCATACAGCGGATGCGATGGGAAGGCGGTCTGGATCAGGACTTCGCCGGGCCGCGTGCCGCGCCCGGCCCGCCCAGACACCTGCAGCAATTGCGCAAACAGCTGCTCGGAGGCGCGGAAGTTCGTGCTGTAGAGCGACCGGTCCGCGTTCAGGACGCAGACCAGACCGATGCCGGCGAAGTCGTGTCCCTTGGACATGAGCTGCGTGCCGACCAGCAAGTCGATTTCCCGGCGCATGATGGTGGCGCGCATCTGCGGCCATGCGTCGCGCGCTCGGGTCGTGTCCCGATCGATCCGTAGAATGCGTGCGGCGGGCAGCGCCGTGCGAAGCCCCGCTTCGATCCGCTGCGTGCCGAAGCCGACCGGCTGCAGATCCGCATTTCCGCATTGCGCGCAGCGCACGGGCACCGGGTGCTCGTGTCCGCAGTGATGACACGCCATGCGCGCTCCTGCCTTGTGCAGCACCATGTGAACCGCGCAGCGCGGACAGCTCGGCGCCCAGGCGCACGCCGGGCATACGAGCACCGGCGCGTAGCCCCTGCGATTGATGAAGACGAGCACCTGCTCGCGACACGCGATCCGGCTGGCGATCGCGGAGAGCATTGCCGGCGCAATGCCATTTTCGAGGCGCAGTCCCGCGGTGGCGACGAGCTCGACCCGCGGCAAGGGTGCCGCATTCGGTCGCTGCGTCAGGCGTACCAGCGCATAGCGATCGTGGGTTGCGCGGTGATAAGTCTCCAGCGAAGGCGTGGCCGAGCCGAGGATGATGGGAACGTCGCGGTTGCGTGCGCGCCACACGGCAAGATCACGCGCCGAATAACGCACGCCCTCCTGCTGCTTGTAGGACTGATCGTGCTCTTCATCGA
>JBOIEI010000153.1:0-3790 GCA_050741055.1 Burkholderiales bacterium
CCGCGCTTCGTATTCCTGCCGCAGCGCCTCGAAGCTCATCGCGAACGCTTTATACCCGGCGCCGCGAGCGGCAGTTTCACCGCCTGTCCGGTGCGCGCGGCTTGCTCGATAGCGAGAGTGGCTTCCAGATTGGCGCGCGCGATCTCGGCCGTGGCGAGATGGCACACCTTGCCGGTCGCAAGATGATCGAGCCACACGCGCGTCTCGGTGGCGACCGGCCCGATGAAATCGCCCAACGCCCAGTCGCCCGGCGTGCCGCTGGAGAGGAATACGGCGTTGACCGAATGGTCGGGCAGATACACGTGCGGGATACCCTGGTCGCTGTACATCACCTGGTCGGTGTGGTCGTCGTCGAGCAGCATCACGCCGTCCGTTCCGAGCAGCTCCACCCGCGCGGCATGCCCCAGCGCCGGGTACTTTTCCGGCAGCGCGTAGCACACGCCCAGATTGACCGCGGCCCCATCGTCGTAGCGCAGGATCGCCCAGGTGAGATCGTCTGTGGCGTGCCCGGCCGCGGCGAGCACGCCACGGCTACCGACCGCCGTCACTTCGGTGAGGCGCCGGCTTTCGAAGAACCAATTCATCAGATCGACGTAGTAGGTGAGCGCATCGACCACGGGCGTGGCGTGCGGATTGCGCGCGAGCATGGCGAGTGCCTGCGAGCGCGAGTTGTAGACGCGCGCCTGGGCGCCGATCAGCCGGCCCATACGCCCGCGCACGATCTGTTCCTTCGCGACCTGATAGCGCTTGCGAAAGCGCCGGCTGTAGCCGACGCGCAAATCGCCGCCGGCGGCATCGCACGCGGCGAGGATGCGATCGGCATCGGCGAGGGTGAGCGCGATCGGCTTTTCCACCAGCACGGCCTTGCCCGCGGCGAGCGCCTGCAGCACCGCCTCGACGTGCTCGCCTTCGCTGGTGGAGACGACCACGGCGTTCACTTCGGGATGCGAGATGATCTCCAGATTGTCCGCCGACCAGGCGTCTGCCGAGACGGTTTCGGCGAGCTTGCGCGCCTTCGCGGTCTCGATGTCCGAAACCGCGACGAAGCGCACGGCCGGGTGCTCGGCGGCGATGCGTGCGCGCAGCGCGCCGATGCGTCCGGAGCCGACGATGGCAAGCCCGATGGTCTTGCTCTGCTTCACGGCCGTTCGATCCGTGCGCGCGAGCCGTTGACGTGGCGCGTGCCGCTTCTTGCTGCCGCGCGCGTGCCGGACGAGCGCGTGCCGGACGAGCGCGTGGGCCGAGCGGAAGCGCCGGAACCCTTGCGGGCAGGCGGTTCCGTTTCGGCAGCGCTTTTCACCGGCTTGTCCGTGCGCGGCAGCAAGACCATCTGGGTCTGAGTCACGACCGCCACCATGCGCCCGTCGGCATTGCGCACCGTCGTCTGCCACACCATCGTGGTGCGGCCGATATGCAGCGGGACGGATACCGCGTGCAGCAGCGGTGCTTCGCCGGCCGCGAAAAAATTGGTTTTCGATTCGAGCGTGGTCGTGCGTGCGCCGGGCGGCAGATTGGCGACGGTGCCGCGGGCGCCGAGCAGATCGGCGAAGGTCATGATGACGCCGCCGGCGACGCGTCCGCCGCGGTTCATGTGCTGGGCCTTGACCGGCAGCTCGGCGCGCACGCGGCTCTTCGTGATGCCGAGCAGGCGAATACCCAGGAGCTGCGCGATCGGATGGTTCGCGAATACGTCTCCCAGCGGCGCAAGCCGCTGTGCTGTGACGCGGCTCATGTTTCCAGCGGCAGCCGCACGGGCTTGCCGGTCGCGACCGCGCGCTCGATCGCGATGGTGGTCTCGAGGTTCACGCGCGCCTGCTCGGGGGTCGTATGCGCCGTCGGATTGCCGGTGACCAGGTGATCGAGCCAGGCCCGCGTCTCGTTGCCGAGCGGACCCCAGAAGTCGCCCAGCGCCCAGTCGCCGGCGGTGTTGCTGCCGAGAAACGCCATGTTGACCTGGTGGTCGGGCACGTAGGCGTGCGGAATGCCGCGCTCGGAATAGAGCAGGTGATCGAGGTGATCGTCGTCGATCATCATCGTTCCCTCGGTGCCGAGCAGCTCGACCCGGTCCGACTGACCCAGCGTCGGGTACTTCGACGGCAGCGCGTAGCTCACGCCCAGGTTCACCACCGCGCCGTCTTCGAAGGTGACGATGGCCCAGGTGACATCGTGCGCGCTGAAGCCCGCCTCGTGGAACACGCCGCCTTGGGCGCGCGCGATGACTTCGACCGGGCGATTGCCTTCCATGAACCAGCACATCAGGTCGACGTAGTAGGTGAGCACGTCCAGCACCGGCGTCGCGTGCGGATCGCGCTGCAGGATCGCGAACGCCTGCGCGCGCGAGTTGTAGACCCGCGCATGCGCGCCGACGACCCGGCCGAGGCGCCCGTGGATCATCTGTTCCTTGGCGCGCAGAAAGCATTCCTTGAAGCGCCGGCTGTAGCCGACGCGCAACGTGCCGCCGGTCTGCCGCAATGTGCCCAGAATGTCGTCGGCATCGGCGAGCGAGAGCGCGATCGGCTTCTCGACCAGGACAGCCTTGCCGAGCTCGAGCGCCTTGCGCACCGCGTGCGCGTGCTCGCCCTCGGGGGTGGACACGAAGACCGCATTGACTTCCGGGCGCGCGATCGCTTCGTCGTTGTCGGCGCAGTGGTAGGCCGCGCCCGTCTGCTGCGCGAGATTGCGCGCGCGTTCAGGATCGGCGTCCGAGATCGCGATGAAGCGCACCGACGGGTGCTTCGCCGCGAGCCTCGCGCGCAACGTGCCGATGCGTCCCGCGCCGATCACGGCAACGCCGAGTTCCTTGTTCAAGTGCTCGCTCCTTCTCGCTGCACTGAAAATTCGATGATAGGCCTGATCGATGCGATACCGATCGTCCAGGAAATGGCTGACAGACCGATGCCGGCGATGTGCGCTCTCTTCTCCCACGGGCGGCGGGGCATGATCAGAAGAACGCCTGTATGCCGGTTTGCGCGCGCCCCAGGATCAGCGCGTGCACATCGTGCGTGCCTTCATACGTATTCACCGCTTCCAGGTTCATGACGTGGCGGATGACGTGGTATTCGTCGGCAACGCCGTTGCCGCCATGCATGTCGCGCGCCAGCCGCGCGATGTCAAGCGCCTTTCCCGCTGAATTGCGTTTGATCAGGGAGATCATCTCCGGTGCCGCGCGGCCCTCGTCCATCAGCCGTCCGACGCGCAGCACCGTCTGCAGCCCCAGCGTGATCTCGGTCTGCATGTTGGCAAGTTTCAGCTGGATCAACTGATTCGCCGCCAGCGGCCGGCCGAACTGCTTGCGGTCCATCACATAGTCGCGCGCCGCGTGCCAGCAGAATTCAGCGGCGCCAAGCGCGCCCCAGGAAATGCCATAACGTGCCTTGTTCAGGCAGCCGAACGGGCCTTTCAGCCCCTCGACGTTGGGAAGCAGGTTCGCGTCCGGAACGAAGACATCGTCCATCACGATCTCTCCGGTAATCGATACCCGCAGGCTGAATTTGCCTTCTATTTTCGGAGTGCTCAGCCCCTTCATCCCGCGTTCGAGAATGAAGCCGCGAATGACATCGCGCTCGTCCTTGGCCCATACCACCATCACGTCGGCGACCGGGGAGTGGGTGATCCACATCTTGGCGCCTTTCAAAAGGTATCCGCCGTCGGTTTTCCGTGCCCGCGTAATCATGCCGCCCGCATCGGAGCCATAGTCCGGCTCGGTGAGCCCGAAGGCGCCGACCAGCTCGCCCTTCGCCAGGCCGGGCAGATACTTCTGCCGCTGTGCCTCTGTGCCATAGGTATAGAT
>JBOIEI010000154.1:0-5252 GCA_050741055.1 Burkholderiales bacterium
CACGAACCTTGAGCAGCAAACGGGGGTGGAGCAGAGCACGCTGTCATTGCTGCTCGGCCGGTTTCCGTATGAGATCCCACGCGGCGTCCCGGTCATGGGCTTCGCCGCCCCGCCCGACGTGCCGGTCGGCCTGCCTTCGGCGCTGCTCGAAAGGCGCCCGGACATCCTGACGGCGGAACAGAGTCTGCTGGCGGCAAACGCGCGCACGCGAGACGCAATTGACTTCGCTCGTGACGCTGTATCGTGCGCTGGGAGGCGGATGGGATCCGACTGCCATCGCGGCCGAGGTCGAACCGCCGCGCCCGGGGGAGCCGGGGGAACGACGGGTGCAACAGGAGTAGCTGTCCGTCCATCACTGTGACCTGAAAGGAGCTGCTATGGAACAACTGCTATCGAGCACCTGGTGGGTGCTCGCGCTGCATGGCGCCATCGCGCTGCTGTTCGGCATCCTGGCCTTGATCTGGCCCGGCATCACGTTGCTGGTGCTGATCTCGCTGTTCGCCGCGTTCGCACTCCTCGTCGGCGCGGTCACCGTGGCCGGCGCGCTCAAGCATCGCACCATGGACCGCGGCTGGTGGCTGATGCTGCTGCTCGGCCTCGTAAGCCTGGTCGTCGGCGTGATCGCGGTGTTCCAGCCCGGCGCCACCTTGTTCGCATTGGTGCTGCTGATGGCGGCCAATGCGCTGGTGACGGGCATCCTCGAAGTCGCTGTCGCCGTTCGTTTGCGCAAGGAAATGGAGCATGAGTGGCTGCTGGCGCTTGCCGGCGTGGTGTCGATCGTGTTCGGCGTTCTGGTGCTGATGTTTCCGCCGGCCGGCGCGCTGGCGCTGGCATTGTTCGTGAGCTTCTATGCGGTCGCGACCGGCATCCTGCTGCTGGTGCTGGCGTTTCGCGCGCGCCGCTGGCAAAAGCATTCGGATCCGCACAGCGGCTTTCAGGATCCCAGCGCGCATCCGAGCGGAACCTGAGCCCGGTGGGTGAGGCACGCGGACGTCTCCTGGTACCGGGGCGCAACTGCTGGCGCATCGAGCGCGCGCACCGGGTCGCCTTTCTGATCGATGCAAGCGCGTATTTCGCGGCGCTGCGCTCGGCAATCGCGCAAGCCCGGCGCAGCGTGCACATTCTCGGCTGGGATTTCGACAGCAGGATTCGGCTCGTGCCGCACGGCGCCGACGACGGCTACCCGGAGGAGCTGGGAGAGTTCCTGAAAGAAGTGGTGAAGCGCCGGCGTCACCTGCACATGTACGTGCTGTCATGGGATTTCGCGATGATCTTCGCGCGCGATCGCGAGTGGGTGCCGTTGTACAAGATGGGCTGGAAGACCCATCCGCGTGCACGCCTGGAATTCCGGCTCGATGACAAGCATCCCGTTGGCAGCTCGCACCACCAGAAGGTGGTGGTCGTAGACGACGAGGTGGCTTTCGTCGGCGGGCTGGACCTGACGCACGGGCGCTGGGACACACCCGAACACCGCCCGATCCAGCCCTATCGGCGCGATGCGCAAGGTCGTCTTTGCAGACCCAACCATGACGTGCAGGCGCTCGTCTCCGGCCCGGTGGCGGCTGCCCTGGGCGATCTTTGCCGCGATCGCTGGGTGCGCGCGACCGGCCGGCATCCAAGCTACGACGACACCGAGCTGCCAGCCGACCCGTGGCCCGAGACCACGCGAGCGGAGCTGTTCGATGTCGACGTGGCGATTGCGCGCACCGACCCCGGCTACGGAAACGGGACTCCGGTGCAGGAGATCCGTCATCTCTATGCCGACGCCATCGCGCAAGCGCGCCGCACGCTCTACCTGGAAAACCAGTACTTCAGCTCCAGCCTGCTGGGGGCGACACTCGATCGGCGACTGCGAGAGACGAACGGACCTGAAGTCGTGGTCGTGTCGCGGCTCACCGAGGAGGGCTGGCTGGAGGAGCGAACGATGGGCGTGCTGCGCGCGCTGCTGCATCGACGTCTGGTACGTGCGGACGCCCACGGTCGCTACCGCTTGCTCTATCCACACATCCCGCGGCTGCAGCGGCCGAATCTGCTCAACGTGCACAGCAAGGTGCTGATTGCAGACGACGAGCTCCTGAGCGTCGGTTCGGCCAATTTCAACAACCGTTCAATGGGCTTCGATACCGAGTGCAACCTGGCCCTGGAAGCGCGCGGAGAGCCACGCATCCGGCAAGCGATCGCGGAGTTCCGCAACCGCCTGCTCGCGGAACATTTGAACGCGATGCCGCGCACCGTCGCGCAGGAAGCGCAACGCCATCGCGGCAGCCTCATCAAGACTATCGAATCACTGCAAGGCGCCGAGCGCACCCTGAAGCCGATCGACCCGGTCGTTTCGGCCGATGCCGAAACGCTGCTGCCTGCAAGCGCGCTCATCGACCCCGAGCGCCCGGTGCCGCCGGACGAGCTCGTGGCCGAGTTCGTGCCGCCCGAGGCGCATCGATCGGTCGCGGGACGCGTCGCCCGCTACCTGCTGACACTGCTCATGGTCGCCGCGATGGCGGCGGCATGGCGTTGGACGCCGTTGCGCGACTGGATCGAGATTCAACCGATCGTGGACACGGCACGAGCCTTCGCCACGGGGTCGTGGGCCGCGGCTGCGACGATGGGCCTTTACCTCGCCGGCAACCTGCTCGGATTTCCGGTTACGGTGTTGACGGTGCTGACTGCGCTGGTGTTCGGTCCGCTGTTCGGCGGCGTGTTCGCCTTTGGCGGCGCGCTTTTGAGTGCCGGCGTCATGTACGCCCTGGGAAATCGGCTCGGACGCCATGTCGTGCGCCGGCTCGCCGGCTACAAGTTGAACCGCATCACGCGCCGACTCGCCCGCAAAGGAATCCTCGCCGTCGCGCTCATTCGCCTGCTGCCGGTGGCCTCGTTTCCCAAGACCAACCTCGTCGCCGGTGCTTCGTATATCCGCTGGCGCGATTTCTGGATCGGCACGGTGTTGGGCATCGCCCCGCGGATCGCGCTGACGGTCGTCTTCGTCGACCGCGTGCAGGCCGTGATCGCGGCGCCGGGATTCGACACGTTCGCGGGCCTCGCCGTCGTGAGCACCGTCCTGATCGGCGGGGGACTGCTGGTATGGCGCCTGTTCGGGCGCTACGGCACCGCCCCGGCGACAGCCGACCAGACATGAATCGCGTGGCGCCAATCTTCCATCTGCACACCGGTGCGTTGACGGTACGGATCCCGCCAACGGGCATCGATCCGGCGCTGCTCGCACAGCCCCCGGAGCGATGGGGCATCGAACCGGGGAGCGAGGTCGAGGTCGTGCGCATCGAGGCGCCGCCGCAGTGGCGCTGGCGCAGCCACGATGCGGCGTTCCTCGCGCAGCTCGTGAGCCACCTGGAACGCCCCGGCCATCCCATTGCAATCGAAGGTCTGCCTGCCGACATGGCCGATCTGCTGGCGCTGGCGCGACGGCCATCGTCGCTGCGCCCGGCGCAGACTGCACCGCGGCCCGGTTTCGCCGCCCGCGTCGGATTGCTGGCGCAAGCGCACGCGGCCGGCGTCAAGCGCTTCATCGATCTGCTGGGCGAAGTCGTCCTGCTGCTGCCGCGATTCGTCGCCGGACGGGCCAAGGTGCGGCGCGCAGAAGTGCTCGACGTGATCGCGGAGTCGAGCACGCGGGCGCTTTTCATCGTCGGGGTCGTGAACCTGCTGATGGGCGCCATCCTGGCTTTCGTGGGCGCGGTGCAGCTGCGTGCGTTCGGCGTGGGGATCTACGTGGCGGACCTGGTCGGCATCGCGGCGGTGCGCGAGCTGTCGCCGATCCTGACCGCAGTCGTGCTGGCCGGGAGGACGGGCGCAAGCTTCGCCGCACGCATCGCCACCATGCAGGGCAACGAGGAAATCGACGCGCTCACCACGTTGGGCGTGTCGCCGGTGGAGTTTCTGGTGCTGCCGCGGGTGGTCGCACTGAGCGTCTCGATGCCGCTGCTCTATGTCTATGCCTGTACGCTGAGCCTGCTGGGGGGGATGCTCGTGGCGACCCCCTTGCTGGACATTTCGGCCACGGCCTACATGGTGCAGACGCGCGATGCGATCGCGGGAGCAAATTTTGCGATAGGAGCGCTCAAGGCGCTGATCTTCGGCGCCTCGGTCGCGCTGATCGGCTGCCATTACGGGCTGCGGGCCGCGCGCAGTGCGGCCGGTGTCGGCGAGGCCACCACGATGGCCGTGGTGAGCTCGATCGTCGTCATCATCGTTCTCGACGCGGTGTTCGCGATGTGCGCGAATGCCCTCGACGTATGAGCCATGAGCATGTCATATAGCGACATACCGCCCCGGATCCGTATCGAGGACGTTACGGTCGGCTACGGCGGACACCCGGTGCAATCGGGCATCGACGCCGACATCGGCGCGGGCGAGATCTTCGCCATCGTGGGCGACAGTGGCTCGGGCAAGAGCACCCTGATGAAGGCCATGATCGGGCTGTTGCAGCCACAGTCCGGGCGCATCCTGATCGAGGCACGTCCCGACGGCATGCCCCGCGACGGTGCGCCGGACTTCGGCGTCCTGTTCCAGGGCGGCGCGCTCTGGACGTCCATGAGCGTGTTCGACAATGTCATGCTGCCGATGGAGCTGCACGGCTATGCCGAACCGGGCGCTCGAAGTGCGCTGGCGCGATTCAAACTTGCGCTGGTCGGGCTCTCCGGCGCCGAAGCGAGTTATCCGGCGAGCCTGAGCGGTGGGATGCGCAAGCGTGCGGCGCTGGCGCGCGCGCTCGCTCTCGACCCATCCGTGCTGTTCCTGGACGAGCCCTCGGCAGGGCTCGATCCGCTCTCCTCGCGCCGCCTGGACGAGCTCATCTCGAGCCTGCGCGCGGGCCTCGGTATCACCGTCGTGCTCGTGACCCATGAGCTGGAAAGTCTCTTCAGCGTAGCGGACCGCATGCTGTTCCTCGACGGCGAAACGCATCGCCCCATCGCGCTCGGCCCGCCGGCGGAGCTGGCACGCGCCGCGCAGAGCGCGAAGGTGCGCGAATTCCTCGCGCGCAGCGGCGTCGAGGCGGCGACGTGAGCTTTCCGGGCGAGGGGGGCGACATGAGACTCCCGGGCGAGGGGCCCCACGAAGTGGGGATCGACCGCAAGTCGAATGGCGCCAGGCGCCGCTGCTCCGGTGGTTCAGTTTGCTCGACGGTTCATGAGGCGCCCCACGAAGTGGGGATCGACCGCAAGTCGAATCGACGCCCGGCCGCCGACGCCTTGGCCGTTGACTGGGGCGCCAGCGGATCGGAGGCGGCGGCGTGAGCT
>JBOIEI010000155.1:0-2717 GCA_050741055.1 Burkholderiales bacterium
CCCTGGCGTTCCGGGATGTCGCCCACCCAGGCTGCACCGGCCTCGCGCCCGCGCAGCGCATTGCGATAGCGCGACAGCGGATTGATGACCGGCCACGACATGGCGACGCAGCGCACGCTGGCATCGACTGCGGGCGAGCCCGCGGGCAGCGCGCTGGCGGCATAGCGCGGATCGGCCGGCCGCATCGCCGCCAGCATCGCGAGATGCCCGCCGCTCGACTGCCCGGAAAGTCCGATCAGGTCGGCGCGCGTCTGCAGCTGCGCCGCGCGGGCCTTGAGCCAGCGGATCGCGTAGTTGATGTCGACCAGCGCGCTCGGATAGCCGTGGTCGCCGTCGCGAAAGTCCAGCGCCGCGACCAGCAGCCCCGATCGCGCGAGCACTTCGTCGCGCCCCTTGCACTCTTCCAGACTGCCCTTGCCCCAGGCGCCGCCGTGCAGGTCGATCACGGCCGCAAACGGCCCCGTGCCGCGCGGCTTGTACAGCCGCAGTTTCAGCGCCGTCGAGCCATGGCGCAGGTATTCGATGTCTTCGGTGGTGAATTCATAGGTTGTTGCCATGGCATTCCCCTCCGGTTGGCGTGGAAGGACATTGTACTGCGGGTCGGGCTCGCGCCGGGCCCGGACGGCAGTAGAATGCGCCGAGAGGCCCCCTTCGCTGTCCTTCAGAGGAGTCGCCATGTCCGCCACGGCCATGAACCATTTCACCATCCTTACCGACAATCTCGACCGGACGCTCGCCTTCTACGCCGAGTTGCTCGATCTGCATCCAGGCGCGCGCCCGCCGTTCAAGTTTCCGGGCGCCTGGCTGTATGCGCGCGACGGCAAGGATCCAATCCTGCACGTGATCGCGGACAAGCCGAAGGCCGAGCTGGTCAAGGGCGTGATCGACCACATGGCGTTCACCGGGCGCGACCTCGCAGCGATGGTGAAAAAGCTGAAGGCACGCGGCATCGAATACGACCTGCGCCAGCTGCCCGATTACGGAACCTGGCAACTGTTCTTCTTCGATCCGAACGACGCCAAGGTCGAGCTCGACTTCGATCCTTCGGAGCACGCCGCGGCCTAGCCCGGATATTCAGTGCCGCCTGGCCTCGGCGCTTGATCTTGCAGGAAGCTCGGCGCTAGCCCAGCTGTGGAAGTTGGGCTAGAGCTTCAAGTCCCGGATGAGCTTGGCCCAGGTGTCGATCTCGGCTCGAACGAAGGCCTGGAACTCCCGGGGCGGGCTCGCAACGGCAACCGCACCTTGATTTGCGAGCTGTTTCACGACGGCCGATCCTTCAGCACACGGGCGACCGCGTTGTACGGCAGGGCGGGCTGGATGCCGGGAAAGTTCATGTGCACTTCGCCGCTCAGCAAGGCGATCATGGCCGGCCCCCCACCTTTGTACGGGACCTGCAGCAGCTTGATGCCGGCCATATGGGCGAACAGCTCCGTCGTCAGATGAATGTTGCCGCCTCGCCCCGAGGACGAGTAATAGACTTCGCCCGGCCGGGCGCGCGCGAGGTCGAGCAGCTGCTTTACGCTTTTCGCCGGTATGGAAGGATGGACCACGAGCAGGTTGGGCGTGAAGATGACCCGTCATGATCGGAAACATCATTACCATAGGGCTTCGATCTGCTGCAGGAGAGCCCGTTGAGTGCCGTTCCTCGCCGTTCGCCTGCCTCGGTCCACCAGGTCTGCTCCACAGTACAAACTTCGATCTGACGCACGTGCCAGAGCGAGCGGCCAAAGCGGCCGATCCCCTTGCCGGTCTCGTCGTCGTGGGGCTTGGCGCAGCGCTGGCCGCCATGGACCTGGCGGTCAACGTCGCGTTTCCAGCGATCACCGCCGCCTTCGCCCTGGACATGCCCGCCATTCGCTGGCTGGTGATCTGCTACGTCTTGACCTATGCGAGCCTGATGCTGGTTTTCGGCAATCTCGGCGACCACATCGGCCATCGGCGCGTTTTCGCAGCGGGGCTCGTCCTGAGCCTTGTCGCTTTCGTCCTGTGCGCCGTCGCGCCGAGCTACACCTGGCTGCTGTCGGCGCGGCTCGTGCAGGGGATCGGCACGGCCCTGACTTTGAGTTGTGCGCCCGCGCTTGCCACGCTGCTGTTCGAAGAAAGCGATCGCACCAAGGCGCTCGGCGCTTACTCGAGTCTGTACGCGTTCGCCGGCATCGTTGCACCCCTTGCGGGCGGGGTTGCAATGACGATGCTCGGATGGAGCGGCGTGTTCTGGTTGCGCGCTCCGCTCGCACTTCTCGCGCTCTTGTTGCTGCCTGTCCTGAAGCCGATGCGGCAGCCGGAAAAGGCGCGCGCCTTGCGAACGTTCGACTGGCGGGGCCCCACGCTGCTCGCGACCGGCATCGCAGCGCTCTTGCTCGCGGTGAGCTCGGTGAATATCGACGCTTCGAGTTGGAGCCCGGTCTTGATCGGGCTCGCCGCAATCGGGGTCCTCGTAGCGTTCGCTCGGCAGCAACGGCGCACGCCGGAACCGATGCTGCCTCCAGCGGCGATGCGCGATTCCGACTTCGCATTGACCAACGTTGCAAGCGTTTGCGTGCACTTCGTGGCCTTCGCCGTGCCGCTGCTGCTGCCCTACTATCTCGCCCGGGTCGAAGGCTACACGGCTGCGGCAACCGGCGCCGTGATCGCGCTGTCGCCTGCGGGAGTGCTGCTCGGCTCCGCGCTCGCCGTGCCGATCGCTCGCAGGACCGGTTCCCGGCGCACTGCACTGC
>JBOIEI010000156.1:0-3008 GCA_050741055.1 Burkholderiales bacterium
CCCCAAAGCGATCCGAAGGCAGGTCCGGTTTGTGGACTCGATCGCGTGTGTTAGGATTCTTTCGAGTCGCTATGGCGCCGCGCGCGCCGTCTTCCGATAAGGCGTGAGATCCCGCCACGCGGGGTCCTCCGCCCGGCCCACGGAGCGTCGTGACCGATCGTTTCGGTCACGGCACCCGAGCCGTAGGCAACCCAGGGTATCGGAAATTGCCAAGCAGGCGGGCAAAGCAGCGGATGCTCGGCTCTTCGCTGCACACGGTAATGCATGATTCTACTGACCATCGCGCATCACGCGCCGGCGGCCGCCCTAGGCGCCGCGGACGCCGCGCCCGGAGCTCTACCTTGATCATGTCGCTCATGAAGCACAAGAAGCTGCTGTTGCGGGTCCTCGCGGCTGCCTCCATCGTCGCCGTCGGAACTCTGACCTGGTACACGATCCATGCGCCGGAGCGAGCGCGCAATCCGCTTGCGGTTTCGATGGAAAGCGCCTCGGCATCGTACTTCGCAGCCGAGCGCGACTTGACCGCGCTGGCGCAGGATGCCCGCAGCGGCGCCGCCGCCGGCATCGGGCTTTCCGCCGAATACGTGCTGGTGAGCCGGCACGACGGCACCCGCTACTATGTGCGCACCGATGCGCAGCGCGCACTCGTGACCGAATTGCTCAAGGGCGACCTCGGCGCCCACGCGCCGGAGATCTTCGCCCTCGGTTCGGTCCAGCCGCCCGGTCCGCCGCTCACCACCTTCGCCCGCAAGATCGACCCGGCCTGGCTCTCGTTGCTGCTGCCGCTCGCCTTCATCGGTATGCTGCTTTACATGAACCCCGGCCGCGGTGCCGGCGGCTTCAAGGCGGCCTCGCGTCCCGGCACGCGCTTCTCCGACGTGATCGGCGTCGACGAGGCCAAGGAAGCGCTGCAGGACATCGTCGCCTATTTGCGCAACCCCGCCAAGTTCGCCCAGCTCGGCGCCAAGCCCCCCAAGGGTGTAGTGCTGGAAGGTCACTTCGGCTGCGGCAAAACGCTGCTCGCTCGCGCCGTGGCCGGTGAAGCCGGCGTGCCTTTCATCGCCCTTTCGGGCAGCGATTTCACCGACATGTTTCTCGGCGTCGGCGTGCGCCGGGTGAAGAAGCTTTTCGCCGCTGCACGGGCTCAGGCGCCGTGCGTGGTCTTCATCGACGAGATCGACGGGCTGGGCAAGCGCTCGGGCGGCGCCTCGGCGGGCGAAACCGAGAACAACCGCATCATCAATGCGATCCTGGTGGAGCTCGACGGCTTCACGCCAAGCTCGGGCATCGTCGTCCTGGGCGCGACCAACAACGTGGCCAACCTCGATCCGGCGCTGATCCGCGCCGGCCGGTTCGACCGCACCTGCCATCTCGGGCTGCCGGACGTGGACGAGCGCGAGGCGCTGTTCGCGCTGCACGCGAAGGCGCTGCGTACCGCGGGGGAGCTGGATTTCCGCCAGCTGGCGCGCGTCTCGAGCGGGCTGCCGCCGGCTGCCATCGCCAACGTCGTCAACGCCGCGGGCCTCATGGCCGCCAAGGAAGGCGCCGAGGCGGTGACCCGGACGCACCTGCAGCGCATGCTGGAGCAGCATCTCATGGGCGGCTCCAGCGAGGCCGGCCGTGCCGCACTCGATGCCGGCGAGCGCAATCGCATCGCGGTGCACGAAGCCGGGCACGCGATCCTCGCCAAGCTGCTCGATGTCGGCATGGTGGAAAAGGTGAGCATCCTCAAGCGCGGCCGGGCACTCGGCGTGACGCTGGTGACCAACGACCAGGACGTCAGCCTGCAGAGCGAGCCGGAGATGCGCGCGCGCATGGCGATGCTGCTCGGCGGGCGCGGCGCGGAAATGCTGGTACTCGGGACGGTGTCGACCGGCGCCGCCAACGACCTGGAGCGCGTCTCCAACATGGCCTACCGCATGGTGACCGAGTTCGGTTTCGGCAAGCGGCTGGGTCCCTTCAGCTACGCGGGAATCCCCGAGCGCGACCGGCCGCTCGCGACCAACCAGGAAGCCATCGGCGAAGCGCGTGACCTCATCAAGGAGCTCGAGCAGGAGTGCGCGGCGCTGCTGCGCGTCCACCGGCATGCGCTCGATCTGCTCACCGCGCAACTGCTCGAGCACGAGACGGTTAGCGGCGAGGTCGTGACGGCTTGCGTCGCATCGAACGATCTGGCCGTCGCGGCGTAGCGAGGTCGAGACCACCCCGTCATACCCGTCCGCGACAGCGAGACCGGGGTTTCGAGGGACATGCCTGCGCATGTCCCTCGCCGGGCGAGCGCTCACGGCGCTGCATCGCCGTGAGCCAGCGTCCCGCCCCTCCAGCTACCTGACATATTTCAGTTGCCGCTGCGGCAGCCGCAAAGTATGTTTGCGGCTCAAAACAAAATCAGGGAGCGAACGTGCATGCCGATTCCGCGGCCACCACGGCCGAGCTCCAGGAACCGCCGCACCGGTCCCTGGTTGCCGAAGCCAAATTGCGCCCGCCGCACGAGGCGGCCGAGCTGTTCGCCGGGCATCCGGCCAACGTGGTTGCAGCGGCGCTCATGGCGCTCAATCCGGGGTTCGCTCAGGACATCCTGGAAGCGCTGCCAGCAAAAACCGTCGCTGCCGTAACCGACTGGGTTTCGCCCGAGCTCGCCCGGCAATGGCAGCGCAACGGCGCCTATTCGCAAGACAGCATCGGGCGGCTCATGGAGCCCGCCTACGCCATGTTCCGCCCCGGCATGACGGTGGGCGAGACGATCGAGCGGCTGCGCGCGCTGGTCAAGGTCGCATTCGTGACCTACGTCTACGTCGTCGACGACCAGGGCAGGCTTTGCGGGCTCGTCACCATGCGCGACCTCCTGTTCGCCGACGAAAGCATGCGGCTGGAAAGCGTGATGCTGCGCAACGTCTTCACGCTCTCGCCCGAAACCTCGCTCAACGATGCGATGAAGCAGGTGCTGGATCGACACTATCCGGTCTATCCGGTGTGCGATGCGCACGGAACGCTGCTCGGGCTCGTGC
>JBOIEI010000157.1:0-5670 GCA_050741055.1 Burkholderiales bacterium
GTGAAGCCGCCGATCAGCATGCGCGGACCTTCGACGATGCCGGCGTTGATGGAATCGCGCACCGCGCACAGCTCCTGGGTGAAGAGCCCGCGGCTCGAATTCATGCCCAGGTCGCGCAGCGTGGTGAAGCCCATGTCGAGGCAGTTCTGCGCATGGAACAGCGCATACATCTGCTGCAGATGCGGCATCACCTCCCACTGCGCCACGCGGTGATTGTGGAAGGTCATGCAGTTGAACATGCCGGTGTGCACGTGGCAGTCCATCAGACCGGGCATCAACGTGTACTTGGAAGCGTCGATGGTCTCGGCGCCGGCCGGGATCTGCACCTTCCCCTTCACGCCAACGGCCTTGATCCGCTTGCCTTCGAGCACGATCACGGGATTTTTCACCACCGCGCCGCCGTTGCCGTCGATCAAGGCCTTGCCCGTAATGGCAACGAGCTTGCCGCCTTCGGCCGGCACGGGCCAGGGCGCTTCCGGCTTCCACCAGCCTTTGCGTTCCGCCATGCTTCCTCCTCAACGAGCATGTTTGCATTCGAAGATTGGAAGTGTGCCACAGCGGGCCGCAACGCAGAATGCCCGGCAGCAATGGCGCAACGACAGCGCTGAGGCGCGTGGCCTCTGCCCTCTACTCACGAGGACGAGAAGCCAGAGCGGACAACGAAATTGGCGTGGTGGAAGCGCCAGGATGGCGTGGATCGCTTGGCGGCGCGCTGGCCCATTGTTAGCATGGCCGCACCATGAGCGAGGCGCGCATACCGGTCACCCTCTTCACCGGCTTCCTGGGCAGCGGCAAGACGACGCTGCTCAACCGCCTGATCGGCACGCCGGCGTTCGCGCGCGCGGCGGTGGTGATCAACGAGTTCGGCGAGATGGCGATCGATCATCTCCTGGTCGACTCGCCACTGGAACACCTGGTGGTGCTGGACAACGGCTGCATCTGCTGCAGCGCGCGCGGCGATCTTGCCGGCGCGCTGCGTACGCTGGCGCGCGGACACGAAGAGGGCGTGCCGGCGTTCGACCGGGTGCTGGTCGAGACGACGGGGTTGGCCGACCCGGTGCCGCTGATGGAAACGCTGTGCGAGGACGCGCACATGGCCGAACGCTACCGCCCGCACGGCGTCATCACGATGGTCGACGGCGTCAACGCGGCCGGGCAATTGGAAGAGTTCGCCGAGCCCGTCAAGCAAGTTGCGATCGCCGACCGGTTGCTCGTGAGCAAGCCCGATCTGGCAGCACCCGAGGTGCTAGACCGGCTCGAAGCCCGGCTGCGGGCGCTCAATCCCGGCGCGCCCATCCTGCGCGTGGTCACGACCGGGACCGATGCCGCAACCGCGCTGGGCCCAGCCTGGCAGCCCGAGGCCGAAGGGGCGTTCGACTGGCTCGCACGGGCCGATCAGGTGGCGCGCGCAGCTGGCAATGATCGCAGTGAGCACTTGGCGAGCTCCGAGTCGCTGCAGACGTTCACGCTCTGGCACGACGCGCCTGTGACGCGCGCCGGCCTGGTGCTGTGGCTCGACAAGCTGGCCGGGCTCAAGGGCGCGCAGCTGCTGCGGATGAAAGGCGTGCTCAATGTCGAAGGCGAGCCGGTCGCCGTGCACGCGGTGCAAAGAATCGTGCACGAGCCGGTGTTCCTGCCGCGCTGGCCGGATCAGGAACGGCGCTCGCGCCTGGTCTTCATCACCCGCGGTCTTGCTCGCGAAACGGTGGAGCATACGCTGGACGCGCTCGGCTTCGCGCTGGGCAGCAAGCGCAGCCGGTTCGTGGACCCGGAAACCTACGCGCGCTTCGTCGCCGCCTCGGGGCGCTTTCGCTGACGGCGCTTGCCTTTGACCGCCCAGGCGACCATGCCGACGCCGGCGAGCATCAGGGCATAGGTTTCGGGTTCGGGTACCGGCGCGAGCGCCTTGATGACCCGCAGCTGCACGAAGCCGCCGTCATAGGTCGGCGACGCGAAGGCCCCGGCACCGAAGCCGGTCAGGGTCACGTCATCGAACTCGCCGGACAGCGATCCGCCTGCCTCGATGACGCTGATCGTCTCGCCGACCGCCATCCGGCAATCGGCAAAACAATGCAGCGCCAGCGTGCCGTCCAACATCACGATGCCCTTCACCACCAGCCGGTCGTACAGGCTCCCCGAATTCACCTCGATGTCCAGAACGCCGGTGTCGTTTTGCGCAAAATGGCCGTCGATCGTCAACGTCCCGGGAGAGGCGCCCGGTGCTACATGACCGTCGTTGTTCAGCATGCCGGCGAGCGCGAACGTGCTCGTGCCGGTCAGCACGCCGGTGTTCTGAAAATTGTCCGGCAATACGATGGTGCCGCTGCGAACGTCGATCGTGCCGGCGCCGCTGAAGCTTACGCCAGCGAGCGAGGTCTCGCCGCTGCCGTCCGATTTCACGAAGCGGCCGTTGTTCACGAACACGAACGTGCCCGCTATGCCGGGCGCATGCACCAAATCCGCGTCGGTGGAAACGTCGAAGACGCCGTCGTTGGTGAAGCGTGCGCCATTTGCCGTCTGCAACGACGCATCCGAGCTCCAGGCTACGGTGCCCTTGTTGAGCATGCTGCCGCCGCGCTGCGTCTTGGCGCCTGTGCCCGTGGCCGTCAACGTGCTGCCCGAAGCGACCTCCCAATCGCCCTGCAATTCCCCGCCGCGCCATTCGAGCGTGCCTTGTGCGATCGCCTTCGATCCGGTGGTTGCGTCGCCGCCGAAGCGAACGCCGCCGGGAGCGAAGACCAGGTTGGCCGAGCGAAAGGCGCCGACGAAGCGCGCTTGGTATCGCCGAGGTCGATGGTCAGCGTATCGCCCGCGGGAAGCGGGCTTGGAGCGGTCAGACCGGGGACGAAGTCGCCCGCCGTCCAGCCGAAGCTTTTGGCGAATCCGCCCGAAGGCAGCGCAGACAGTGCGCTGAACACCAGGGCGACCAGCTTGCTGCGCAATGGCAACTGCATCGCGGCCACCTGCGAGCAGGATCGGTGGCGCTCTTCCTGGTCCGAATTGGTCGAATACCAATTCGCCGCAGCGGGCGATATGAAGCTGCGACGAAGCGAACGCCGCTGGCCGGCGGTGGATTGACGAGCCGAGAGGACGGCAGGAACAGGCGGACGAGTCTCCACTGCGAGGGGCATTTCTTGTTCTCTCCTCGACAATCGGCAATAGCGACATGCGTCGGCGAACCGGCCAAGCGAGCTGACCGGCGGATCGTTCGCATTCGGCTAGACCGCTAGCACCCGCTATGCCAGCCGTATACTACTCGACATAACAATAGGTTGCGAACCGGCCGTGAAAAATGCCCTGGGTTGTGTAAAACCTTTCGACACGCTCGCCTGGCTGCGACCGAACGGAGCCACCGCGGGAGGCAGCGCGAAGGCTCGTCGTCCGCACCGGTACTACGAAAACCCGATCGCGGTCAGGTCAGCGCTTCAGGCCGTGCCGGCCGATATTGCGTGCGCGATAGACGCCGCCGTCGCCGGCGGTGAGGTAGAGACTGCCCAGGTCCGAGTCGCCGAAAGCGCAGCGCATGGGCAGATCTGCGGGTGCGGGGTGCGACTCGACGATCGTGCCCTGCGGCGTGATGACGTACAGCATTGCGCCGGCGCCGCCGCGCTTCCATCCCGCGCACGCGACGATGTTGCCCTCGGCATCGAGGCACATCCCTTCGATGCCGCGGTCGACCGCGGTGAAGGTGAGGAGGCTTGTTCCCGGGCCGGCGCTGCCCTCGGTCGTCAGCTCGTAGGCCAACAACTGGCAGACATCGCCCCGCTCGATGTCGCCGTCGGCCACGTACAACGTTCTCTCGTCGGCCGAGAGCAGCAGCGCGCGCGGACCGAATGTGTCGTGCGTGATGCGCGTGAGCCGGTACAGCCCCGGCCCCACCGGGTCGTTGCGCAATACCGAGGCGTGCTCGAGGAAGGGCGCGGTCGGCGGGCCGTAAGGCGCCTGGCTGTTGTACGCATCGGCGATCCAGACCCGCCCGCGGCTGTCCACCGCCACGTCGGTGGGCTGGTTGTGGCGGCGGCCGTCCAGATATTCGGTCACCGGCGTGGTCGATCCATCCGTCATGAACCGAACCACACGCCGGCCGCCTTCCTGCGCGCCGTACACCGATCCATCCTGGGCGATCGCGATGCCGTTCACGCGCCCGGTCCAGCGGCGAAAATCCTCGACCTTGCGCGTCTCGGGATCGAGTCGCAGCACACGCTCCTCGGCGACCGCGCTCACCAGGAGGCTCGTGCCGTCCCAGGCAACACCGCCGGTGCGCCCGTTGAACGGGCCGGCGACGCGTTCGAAGCTCCATGCCATGGTGGTCTCCTCCTTATTGACGGCCTCGCTTAACGCGACGGTACGCCCGCGATCTCGACGGGCATGCGGATCACCGAGCCGATCAGCGTGACGTACAACGTCTTCCAGTCGGCATCGCCGAAGGCGATGTTGGTCGGATGATGGCCCGGCGTCTTGATGCGTACGATGGGCTTGCCGGCCGGGTCGTGCACCCAGATCCCGCCCGGGGCGGTGCACCAGACGTTACCCGCAACGTCGCACTTCATGCCGTCGGGGACGCCACGCTCGGGACCGCCATAGCGATGGAAGATGCGCGAGCCACGCAGCGTGCCATCGGCGTTGACGTCATAGGCACGGATCACCCGTTCGCGGCTGCAATTGACGTAGAGAATTTTTTCGTCCGGCGAGAAGCAAAGTCCGTTTGGATAGACGTTGTCTTCGCATACGGCGCGCAAGGTATTGCCGTCGGGCGAGATGCGGAACACCGGCTGAGTTTCGAGATAGCGCTGGATGTCGGCGCCGACCATGCCCACGTTGAACAGGCCGCCGGGTGGATCGGTGAACCAGATCGAACCGTCCGATTTGACGACGATGTCGTTGGGGCTGTTCAGCTTCATGCCCTTCCAGCGCTCGACGAGCGTGGTCCAGGCGCCGTCGTGGCCGCGCCGGAACACCGTGCGCCCGCCCCAGCCGGCGACCAGCAACCGGCGCTCGAGATCCAGGCACAGGCCGTTCGCCTTCACGCTCGGGCGCAAGACGACTTCCTGGCCCACGGCGGGCGTCCACTTCCAGATGGTGTCGCCGATGATGTCCGTGAAGTACAGCACACCAGCGCCGGCATCCCACACCGGTCCTTCGCCGAAGATGATGTCCTGAGCCACCACTTCGAATGGCGGGCTGCTGCCCACGATCTTGTCCCACCCGGCTCCGCACAGGTCCACTTCGATGTGCAGGTGTTCCAGCGATGCGTGCATGCGCTCCTCCTCCGGCGGCTTGGCCTGCGAGCGAATGCTACGCCCATTCGAGGGATGTTGCAGACCCTTCCTGCCCTTACGTTCGGCGCCAGGGAAATCCCGGACAGCATTTGTCGGGATCGACCGATAGGCCGCAGCCCCAGGGCGGGCGTTAAATCGGCTATCGGTCTCGGGAACACATCATGTGCGCTTCGCTCAACACCACCGCCGCGTTGCTCGAGTGCCCGGTCTGCTGCCGGACTTTCCTCGTGCAAACGCCCGCCGTCACGGAGCGCGCGGTCTGCACGCACTGCGGCGCGCATCAGCTCATGCGGCACGCTCCCGCGCAGGAGCCGGCCCCGCGTGACTCAGGCGAGTCGTGCGAAGCGGTGGCGATCAGCTCGCCGGCGGCAATGCGGGATCGATCGTCTCT
>JBOIEI010000158.1:0-13534 GCA_050741055.1 Burkholderiales bacterium
CCACGCGGCCGATGCAGGCAATCCAGCGGATCGCACCGTCGGTTCTGCGGATGCGAAATTCCTCGTGGAAGTCGCCGCCACGGGCGACGATCTCTTCGAAAATCCGGATCGCGCGCGTCCTGTCCTCGGGAACGATGTACCCGAGCCAGTTCTCCTCGCTCGGCGTCCCGGTACCGTCCGGCACGCCGATCAGGGCATGGAGTCCTTCGGACGATTCCACGGTGTTGGTCTCGATATCCCAGTCCCACAGCCCCAGCCGTGCGGCGTGCTGGGCGCGCAGCAATCGCTCGCTGCGCACATTGAGCACGTGAGCGGTATCGCCCGCCGCGGCCAGGGCCGCATCGATCTCCCGAATCGAGCTGCCCCGGGTGCGAAAGGACGGTGCGGGACCGCGCAACCGCTCCAGGGCGTCGTGCAACTCGTGAACACCTTGTGCCAGCGTTCTCGCCCGCGCGAGGGCAAGGGCTACGGCAATTGCGAGCGCGACGAGCAGCGCGAGGCCGACTGCGGTCGCCGCTCGCCGCATCGGCGCATAGACCACTGCCGCTGACGTCAGCACATTGACGGTCCACCCCGAGACCGTGGAACGGTGGAATGCGACCACGACGTCCGCGTCGGATACTCCCGGTCCCCGCACAATCGCCTCGTCGCGCGAGGCCAGAACGTCGCCATACCACGGCTGGACCGGTTGGCCGGCAAGCCGTTCGCCATCGTGCGAGCGCGCCAGAATGACGTGATTGCGATCGATGATGCCTGCGATAGCCGACTCGGGTGTGCGCTCCGCGAGCCAACGCGACCAGTGACGTGCGCTCATCGTGATCCCGATGACGTAACGCACTTCGCCCGCATGGAGCACCGGAAAGCTGATGTACATCAGCCAGTCCGTCTCGACGCGGCCTTTCAGAGTGTTCGAGACGTACGGCGCGCGTGTCTGCACCGCGCGCAAGGTGCCTTCCGGCTGCGGCACCGGCGGCAGCGGGCTCCCGTAGGGACGCATCAGGTTGAGCAAGTGCTCGGCCTTGGGAGAAAGGAGCAGCACGTTGTCCCACAGGCCGAGCGCGGCGCGCACGTCCTGCGCTTCGGCGTAGAACGATTCGAGATCGTCCTTTCGCAGCGCCTCGCTGCGCGAGAGCGCGTGCAGGGCCGATAGCGAGCGCTGCAACTCGGCGTCCAGCGCATGGGCGAGCAGCTTCGCATTCTCTTCCAGGGTGTGCTCCGTGCTCTTCCAGTGCTGCTCGACGAGCAGGTAGGCAAGCGCCGCAGCCACGAGCAGCAACGGGATGGAAGCGCTGAGCACCAGGAGCAGAAGATGCCGGCTGATCGAAGTCATGGCCAAGTCTATTCGATGCCGGCGTAGTCCTCCACCGCGGCGGACGGTCGATCTCCACGCACGTCCCTGCAAAAGCGCGCGGCCCGCGATAAGCGGGCCGCTACGGTGACAAGCGCTCCCGCAGGGAGCGACGTGCACAATTGCGTGGTGCTCAATGCGCGCTGAACGCCTGCATGATCGGGCCGAGCGCGTTTCCGATGCCCTCCTGCTGCGCCGGCGTAATGAAGCTCGTCAGCACGTTGTTGAAGCGCGATTGCTGCAGGCCGGAGACGATGTACTGCCAGCGATATGCCTTGAGGATGAGCGCCTCCACGCCATCACGCTCGGCCGGGCTCAGGCTGCGATGGCAGAAGTTCGAGAAAAAGCGCGCGTCGGCCACCGACTGCGCCTGCAGGATCGCGTCGACCGCGCCCACCAGCTCGATCAGGTCCGTCACGGCGCGGTCGCGCTCCTGCGCGCTCAGGCGTGCATCTTCGCGCTGCCATTCCAGCTCGTCCAGGATCGCGTGCTGCGATTCCTCGCGCCAGTGGTAGAAAAACACGTCCCGGTATAGCGCCGACAGGTTCTCGTCGGTCTCGATGCTCTGCCGATAGTGCTCCTGCGTGAAGAGCTCGATGTGCAAGGTGAGCCCGAGCACCGCCCAGGTGCACTTCGATAGCACGTCGTTCGCCACGCCGTTGGGCGTGGGAACGAACTCGTATCCGGACGGCATGCCTTCTGCGGTGAGGGCTTCGATGCGCCGGAACAGCTCCTGGTGCTTCAGCTCCTCGTCGGTGAAGCGCACCAGCGCTTCCAGCGCGTTCTGGCTGCCCAGCCAATGATCGCGGCTGACTTCCAGCACCTTGGCGGCGATGAAGCGCTCCGCCAGGCCGAACATGTTGGCGTAGGAGCGGCCCTGGATCTGGCTCAGCAGCCGCCTGTCGGATTCGTCCAGGAAGGGCAGCTCGTTCACCAGCGACAGCCCGTCGGGCAGAAACTTCTTCGACAGGTCGAAGCGGCGGTTGCGAATGACATCCTTGTCGATGTCCCAGCGCACCCGCTTGGATGCGGCGATGCAGCGGGCATAGCGGTCCGGCGTGGCGGCCGGCATGGCGACGGCTTGGACTGCGGTTTGGGTAGCAAGCATGACGGTCTCCTCGTAAGAAAGGTTGCAGCCGTGGTGGCTGGCTGCAAAAGAAGCGTTGCAGCCGTGGTGGCTGGCTGCAAAAGTAGCGTTGCAGCCGTTGACGGCTGGCTGCAGTGCGGCTCATCCGCGTGCAGGTGAGGAGAGTCTGCGTGGCCGCGGTATCGCGGCTATTTCAGGCGGCGTTCGGATTGTTGCTGGCTTGTTTCGTGTGGCGACGCAGCCGCGGACGGGGGGTCGGCGAGCGAAATCAATACGATGAACCCGGGCGCGAGGTGTCCGGCAGATGCTCGCGCAAAATCTCGAACAGCCGGCGCGGCTCCACCGGCTTGGCGATCAGGGCGCACACCCCGCTGCGGGCGGCCTGCTCCGGGTCGATGTCGGTGCCATAGCCCGAATAGAGCAGCACCGGCAGGTCGGCGCGCGCCAGCGTGAGGCGCTGCGCGAGGTCCATACCGGTCATCCGCGGCATCGTGTAGTCGGTGAGCACGAGATCGACCCGGGCGGGATCGTGCATGAACCAGTCGTATGCTTCGAGCGGGTTGCGGATGACGGTCGTCTCGATCCCCCAGCCGGCGAGCATCTCTTCGAGCAGGCTCGCCACCATGTCGTCGTCGTCCACCACCAGCACGCGGCCTTGCAGGCGCGCGGGCTCGGAATCGGCCGTGGCTGCCGCTTCTGCGGCTCCGGCCGCGACCTGTGCACCTTCGCCGAGCGGCTGCAGGAGCATCCGGAAGGTCGCCCCCGCGCCCGGGCGCGTCTCCACGCAGACGTGGCCGCCATACTCGTGAACGATGCCGTGAACCGTGGCGAGCCCCATGCCGCTGCCCTTGCCGACCTCCTTGGTGGTGAAGAACGGCTCGAACATGCGATCGATGATGCCCGGGGCGATACCCGGGCCACTGTCGGCGACGGCGAGCGCGAGGTACATCCCGTCGATGCGTTGCCTGCACGAGGCGCAAACCTCGCCTGCGACGTCGAGCCAGCCGAGCGTGACGCGGATCGTGCCAGTGCCTTCCATCGCGTCGCGCGCGTTGATGCACAGGTTCAGCAGCACCTGCTCGACGTGAACGGGATCGATCATCGTGCGCGGCAGCCCGTGGCCGAGCTGGGTCGAGAGCTCGATGCTGGAGGGCAGCGTGGATCGCAGCAGCTTGGACGATTCGGCCACCAGCTCGGCGACCGAGACCGGGCGCGGTTCGCCGCGCTGGCCGCGGCTGAAGGTGAGCATCTGACGGATCAAGTCGCGAGCGCGCTGCACCGCGCTTTGCGCCTGCTCGAGGTAGTGCTCCAGCTTGGCGTCGCCCGCCACCGGTGGCCGCTCGGCGGCCAGCGCCACGTAGCCCATCACGCTGGTCAGGATGTTGTTGAAGTCGTGCGCGATCCCGCCGCTCAGGTGACCGATCGCCTCCATCTTCTGCGCCTGGCGCAGCTGCGCCTCGAGCTGGTTGCGGGCCTCCTCGGCGCGCTGGCGCTCGGTCACGTCGCGGATCGCCGCCAGTATGGTCGGGCGGCCGGCGAGCTCCAGGGTGTTGTTCGCGATCTCGACCGGGAATATGGCGCCGTCCCTCCTGCGGTGATAGCGCAGCGGCACACGTCCCGGGCTGGCGTGACTTCGAATGGTGGTCGCCGTGATCTCCGGCTGCATCGACAGGTCGGCTGCGGTGAGCGCCAGCAGCTCCTCGCGCTCATAGCCGTACATGGCCACGGCGGCGCGGTTCGCATCCACGATGCGCAGCGTTTCGACATCGACCAGTACGATCGCATCGGATTCCATCTCGAACAGCAGCCGGTAGCGCGCCTCGCTCGCCCGCAGCTCCGCCTCCGCGTGCTTGCGCGCCGTGATTTCGCGGGTGAACGCCAGCACGTGCGGCCGTCCATTGATGACGGCGGTCTTGAGCCGCACCTCGTCCCAGTGCAGGCTGCCGTCGCGGTTGCGGCGGTGCCATTCGAACTCCGCCGCACCCTCGCGCTTGGCCTTCTCGATCCACTGCGCAGCCTCGGCCGCCGTATACGGCGCCTGGCCCGCACCGATGTCCGCGAACGACATGCGGCGCAGTTCGTCCTGTGTATAGTCGTAAACCTGGCAGGCCTTGGGGTTCACGTCCACGACCGCGCCGGTGTCCCAGTCGTGGATGGAGATCGGGTCCTCGGCCGAGTCGAAGATCGCCCGGTAGCTCGCTTCGGCCAGGCGCAGCGCATCGTCGGCGCGCCGGCGCTCGATCTCGGCCACCGCGCGTGCGGCGAATATCTTCAGGATCGACTCGACATGAACCGGGCTCGCGAAGGGCTTGCGTGCGATCACGGCGATGAGTCCCAGCGTGCGCCCGCGCGCGTCGTTCAGGGGATAGCCCGCGTAGCTGTCGAGCTGCATGGCACGGAAGTCGTCGTCGAGCGGGAAGAGCTCGCCCAGCCCGCTCGGATACATGCGGTAGCCCTCGCGGATCACGACCTCGCAGGGCGTACCGGCGAGCGGATACTCGAAGTCCTCCTTCAGGCGGCCGGCGGCGTAGAAGGCCAGCATGCGCATGCGCCCCGGGGCGCTTTCCAGCGGCAGCGCGATGAACGCGACCTCGACCTGGAGGCTCTTCGCCAGGTAGCGCACTAGGTCGCGAAAGACCGCGTCGCCTTCGTTCGTGGCCACCGCTTCGGCTGCGCCGTGCAGGATGTCGTCGCTCGGCGCCGCAGCAGTCGCGGGCGCCGGGGAGGGATCCGATGGGCTCGTCATGAGGTACCGCCTGCAGCCGAAGCCGAAGTTCGCATGCGCTTCAGTCTAGCGCCCCCGCGCGCCGGCGACGGGCGGGTTTACACCGCGGAAACAACAGAAACACGGCGGTTACGAAGCGGGTGCGAGGCAGCCCCGCTCAGCGGCTCTTGGGCGTGTACATGTAGCCGGCGTTGCGCACCGTCTTGATGATCTGCGGATGCTCGGGGTCGGCTTCGATCTTGCGCCGCAGCCGCGCGATGCGGATATCGATGCTGCGGTCGAATGGCTGCCAGTCGCGGTTGCGCGTGAAGCCCAGCAGCTGGTCGCGCGTGAGCACCTGGTTGGGGTGCTCGGTGAACACCTTGAGCAGGTCGAACTCCATGCTGGTCAACGCGATATCCCGGCCGGCCGCGTCCAGCAGGCGATGAGCGGAAAGGTCCAGCCGGCATTCCCCGACCGGCACGAGTTTCGGCGCGCTCGACGCCTCGGCTGGATTCGGCGGGCGGGTCCTGGGCCCGCGCACGCGGCGCATCACGCTCTTCAGGCGGGCCACCAGCTCGCGCGGATCGAACGGCTTGGCGATGTAGTCGTCGGCGCCGACCTCGAGCCCCACGACGCGATCGACCACGTCGCCGGCGGCGGTCACCATGATGATGCCGATGTCGTAGCGCTCGCGCAGATAGCGCGCAAGGCTCAAACCGTCCTCGCGCCCGAGCCGCACGTCGAGCAGCGCGACGTCGGGCACTCGTGCGGTCAGCGCCGTGCGCATCGCATCGCCGCAGTCGGCTTGCAGGATCTCGTACCCGTTCTCGCTCAGGTACTCCGTGAGCATGTTGCGCACGCCGGCATCGTCGTCGACGATGAGTACACAGCCGCTGCTCGCCATGGTCGCCCTCTCTATCACACCGGATCCCACGAGAACACGTCCTGCGACCGCTCCAGGGGATAGAAGTGCGCCTGCAGCGCCGGCATGGCGTGTTGCGCGATCCGTTCCGGTGTCCAGCCCTCGGCGCGCTGCACCGAGCGCAGCGGCCGGTTCTGGCTGAAGAGGAAGATCTCGTTGGCGCGCACGCCGAAGATCTGCCCGCTTACGTCCTTGGCCGCGTCGCTCACCAGGTACACCGCCACGGGCGCAATCTTGCTCGTCTCCATGGCCTTCAGCTTTTCCACGCGCTCCTTCTGGTCCGGCGTGTCGGTCGGAATCGAGCCGATCATCCGGCTCCAGGCGAACGGCGCGATGCAGTTGGAGCGCACGTTGTAGCGGGCCATGTCGAGCGCGATCGACTTCGACAGCGCGGCGATGCCGAGCTTGGCGGCCGAGTAGTTGGCCTGGCCGAAGTTGCCGATGAGCCCCGAGGTCGACGTCATGTGCACGTAGGCGCCCGCGTGCTGGCCGCGGAAGTGCGGCGCCGCGGCGCGTGCGACGTAGAACGAGCCGTTCAGGTGAACGTCGATCACCGCCTTCCACTCGTCCAGGCTCATGTTGAAGAAGAAGCGGTCACGCAGGATGCCGGCGTTGTTGACGACCGCATCGATGCGTCCGAAGGTATCGAGGGCGCATTGCACGATGCGTCCGGCGCTGTCCCAGTCGGCCACGCTGTCGGTGCTCGCTGCCGCCTCGCCGCCTGCGGCCGTGATCTCGTCGACCACCTTCTGCGCCGGACCGGAATCGCGGCCCTCGCCGCTGACCGAGGCGCCGATATCGTTCACCACCACGCGCGCGCCGTTGGCCGCCATGGCGAGCGCGAAGTCGCGGCCGATGCCGCCGCCCGCGCCCGTCACCACCACCACTTTTCCGTCCAGCATGCCGCTCGCCATCGCGCACCTTTCCTCGGACGTTTCCCGGGCGGTTATGCTACTAGGGAACGCGTCGGTCTGCGCAATCGCGACTGCCGCCCGCCACGCATTGCCGCTGCAAACATGGGCGACGTGTTCCTCGCCGGCGCCCGGGCACGGCGCGCCGGACAGCTTGACAACGAAACAACCACCTCCTAAAACACGTCGCTATGGTCGATGACCGTGTGGTTATTCGCTGGACGGCGGCGCAGGTGGCGCGCGCCGTTTCCCGGGGTGAGATGACGTGCGAGCAGGTGGTGCGTGCCTGCCTTGCGCGCATCGCCGAGCGCGAGCCGGTGGTGCAGGCGTGGCATTTCCTCGATGCGGACCAGGCGATCGCGGCGGCGCGTGCGGCTGACCGCGAGGCTCCGCGCGGGCCGCTGCACGGCGTGCCCTTTGGCGCGAAGGACATCATCGACAGCGCCGACATGCCGACCGAGTACGGCACCCCGATCCACGCCGGGCACCGGCCGGCGAAGGATGCGGCCTGCATCGGGCTGAGCCGCAGGGCCGGGGCCATCCTTCTCGGCAAGACCGTCACCACCGAGTTCGCCAACGTCACGCCCGGAAAAACGCGCAACCCGCACGACCCCGCGCGCACGCCGGGCGGCTCCTCGAGCGGCTCGGCGGCGGCGGTGGCCGACTTCATGGTGCCGCTCGCCCTCGGCACGCAGACCACGGGGTCGGTAACACGGCCTTCGTCCTTCTGCGGCGTCTTCGGCTACCGGCCCACCTACGGCGACTTTCGCACCGCCGGCGTCATGGAGGCTTCCGGTTCGCTCGACACGCTCGGCATCATTGCGCGCTCGGTCGAAGACATTGCGCTTTACCGGGACGTGCTCGCCGGTGTTTCACCGACTGCCATCGAAAATCTGTCTTCGAAGCTGCGTCTCGGCTTTTGCAGGCCCTACTACTGGGGGCGGCTTGCACCGTCGACGCAAAAGCTCCTGGAGGACGCCGCGGAGCGGCTCGCCCGGGCCGGTGCCGAGGTCGCCGAGTGGACGCTCGGCGAGGAGTTCCAGGCCTGCGAGGGCGCGCACAAGCTCATTTCCGGCTTCGAGATGGCGCGCAACCTCACTTGGGAGCTCGAGCACCACGCCGGGCGCATCAGCGACAAGCTGCGCTTCGGCCGCCTGAAAGACGGCCTCGAGTGCAGCTACGAAACCTACAGCGAGATGCGCGCGGCGTGCGAGCGGCTGCGCGCGCGGATGGACGAGCTGATGGCGCCCTACGACGCGGTGCTCGCCCCGGCCGGCGACGAGGCGCCGGTGGGCGACGGTCCTGTGCCGCATCCATGGCTCTACATGCCGTGGACCATCGGCCATGTGCCGACGATCACGCTGCCCGTCTTCACGGGGCCGAGCGGCATGCCGGTCGGTCTGCAGGTGCTCGCGCGCCGTTTCCAGGATCGCCGGCTGTTCGCGGTGGCGCAGCGTGTCTACGAAATGCTGACATGAGCGAGGGTGCCCTGGACCGAGTCGTTTCCCGGCAACACGGGTCCTGTCGCGCGCAGACAGGGGAAATCGGGCCGCACACAATTTTCCCGGGCGACGCGACGAGTCCACCATGGGGCAAGAAAAATTGTGTGCGTCCCCATTTCCCGTTGCCGACCGGATTCAAGACACCCTGGAGGGGCCGATGAGCACCGCTGAGCGCCCGCCGTACGCGGCGCCGCACGATCCCAACCCCGGCAAGCCGGCCGTCGTCGTACCGGCGCACGCCTGCGACACGCACGCGCACGTCTTCGGGCCGGGGAACACCTACCCCTTCATCGCCAACGGCCTCTACACGCCTGCGGACGCGCTGCTGCCCGACTTCCGCCACATGCTCGACACGCTTGGCATGGAGCGCGCGGTGCTGGTGCAGCCGAGCATCTACGGAACCAACAACGACTGCATGCTCGAGGCGCTGCAGCAGGACACGAAGCGCCTGCGTGGTGTCGCGGTGATTCCGTTCGACAGCGACACCGCCACGATCGAGCGGCTGCACGCCCAGGGCGTGCGCGGCGTGCGCTGCAACATCGTCGACCTGGCGACCGGCGCCGGCGAGCTGCCGCTCGAGCCGCTGCGCGCTCTTGCAAAACGCATCAAGCCGTTCGGCTGGCACGTCGAGTTCCTGATGCACGTCGACGCGTTCCCCGAGCTCGACCGCCAGCTCGCCGACTTCCCGGTCGAGTGCTCGTTCGGCCACCTCGGCTACGTGCCGGCGGCGAAGGGCACCGGGACGAAGGGCTTCCAGGCGCTGCTGCGCCTCATGCGCGACGGGAAGGCGTGGGTGAAGCTCACCGCGCCCTACCGGCTCACGCTCTCCGAGATGCCGTATGCCGACACGGACGCCTGCGCGCACGCGCTCCTCGAGGCTGCACCGCAGCGGCTGCTCTGGGGCAGCGACTGGCCGCACGTGATGGTGAAGTCGAAGATGCCGAACGACGGCCGCCTGTTCGACGTCTTCGCCGCCTGGGCGCCGGACGCAGAGACTCGACGCACCATTCTGGTCGACAACCCGGCCAGGCTCTACGACTTCAACTGAACGCAAAAAAAGGAGGAGACATGAAACGAATCGCCTTCGCGGCTGCCGCGGTGGCGTTCTCGGCCGCAGCGCTCGCGCAAAGCTATCCGAGCCGGCCGGTGACGATCATCGCCCCGGCCTCGCCCGGCGGCAACATCGACGTCACTTCGCGCATTCTCGCGCCGGCGCTGCACGAGATTCTCGGCCAGCCCTTCGTGGTCGAGAACCGGCCCGGCGCCGGCGGCAAGATCGGCGCCACCGCCGCCCTCAAGGCGGCGCCCGACGGCTACACGCTGATGATGGGTACGAGCAGCACGCTCTCGGTCGGCCCCAACGTCTACAAGGAGTGGCCAGTCGATCCGGTGAAGGGCGTCACGCCGATCTCGCTCGTGCAGCAGGTGCCGTTCGCGCTGGTGGTGAACGCAAGATCGACCTACAAGACGGTGGACGATGTGCTGAAGCAGGCGAAGGCGAAGCAGGGCGGGATGCAGATGGCGCACGCCGGCCCGGGCAGCTCCAACCACCTGGTGAGCGAGCTCTTCCAGATGCTCTCCGGGGCGAAGTTCCTGTTCGTGGCGTACAAGGGCGGGGCGCCGGCGATGGCATCGGTCGTGAGCGGCGAGAACGAGGTCTACTTCGACCAGGCGAGCACCTCGGTGATCCAGGTCAAGGCGGGCCGCATCCGCGCGCTGGCCGTCACCGCGGAGGAGCGCTTCGCGCCGATGCCCGACGTGCCGACGTTCGACGAGGCCGGCATCAAGGGCTTCCACGTCATGAACGTCACCGGCCTGGTCGGCCCCGCCGGCATGCCGCAGGCCGTGGTGCAGCGGGTGAACGAGGCGACGGTCAAGGCGCTGAAGGACCCCAAGGTCCAGGAGCGCATGAAGGGGATCGGCGCGATGATCGTCGGTAGCAACCCGCAGGCGTTCGGCAAGTGGATCCGGGGGGACCTGGAGCGCTGGAAGAAGGTGGTGAAGGAAGCGAAGGTGCCGCAGCTATGAGCTCCTGGGTCGAGACGTTTCCGGGCAACCTGCGCTGGACCAATGCCATCCAGATCGTGAAGGGCATGGTGCCCTACAACAACACTTCCGCCGAGCAGATCGACCGCATCGCGCGTCGCATGCAGGCGCGCCACGCGGCTGGCGAAGACCAGGACAGGATCTGGCGCGAGGAGTGGTCGCGGATGGCGCAGTGGAACGAGCGCCAGGCCGACGAGGCGGCGGCGAAGGGCCGGCAGATGACCGCCGGCAACTTCTATTTGCGGGCCGGCAACTACTACTATCAGGCCGAGCGCTTCGTGCAGCCCGGCGAGGAGAAGATGGCCATCTACCGCAAGGCCCTGCGCTGCTGGCGCGCCGGGCTCGAGCGGCGCTATCCGCACATCCGCCGCGTCGACGTACCTTATGAGAACAGCGCGCTCTGCGCCTGCTGGCTGCCCGCCGAAGGCGCGGGCGGCAAGGCGCCGGCGCTCGTCATCTTCAACGGCATGGACAACTGCAAGGAGATGAACGTCGTCTTCGCCGGCCTCGAGTTCTCGCGCCGCGGCATGCACGTCCTCGCGATCGACGGCCCGGGGCAGGGCGAGAGCCTGCGCATGAACGGCATCGCCAGCCGCCCGGACTACGAGGTGGCGGGCACTGCGGCGTTCGACTACCTGGAGAAGAGCCACCCGGAGGTGGACCTGAAGCGCGTCACCGTCATGGGCTACAGCTTCGGCGGCTACCTTGCGCCGCGCATCGCCGGCTGCGAGAAGCGCTACGCCGGCTGCGTCGCCTTCGGCGCGATGCACTGGGATCTGCACGGCTGGCAGCGCGGCATCAAGGAGGCGCTCGCCCGCGATCCGAAGTCGAGCTTCTCGTCGCAGTTCCAGTTTCGCTGGGTGATCGGCGCGCCGGACAACGACGCCGCCATGGAGCGGGCGAAGCAGTTCAGCCTGGAAGGCGTCGCCGACAGGATCGCCTGTCCCACGCTCGTCATGCACGGCGAGAACGACCGCATCGTGCCGGTCGAGGAGGCGCGCACGCTCTACGAGAAGATCGGCGCCAGCAACAAGACGCTGAAGATCTACACCGAGGAAGACGGCGGCGCCGAGCACTGCCAGGTCGACGATCGGCCGATGGGCATCGACTACATGGCCGACTGGATCGCCGAGAACGTCAACAAGGCGTAGTCAGCCGCCGGGAAATGGGAAATGGGGACGCACACAATTTCTTCCCCTGAAAAATGTGTGCGTCCCCATTTCCAGAACGCCGGCATGACGAGCGCCGGGCGCAGCCCGCGTATGGCTTGCACCGCGCATGATGCTTCCATGCACGTGGCTTCCATTGCACCGGCCTGCGGCGAGCATTACACTCGAAGCCGCCATTTTCTCGCGGCCGCGCTGACCTTCGAGGCGGTGCGCCGTATCGCATCGATTACGTAAGGGGATGGTCCATGAAAAACACCGCTGCCGAATCCAAAGCCGTCGCCAAGGCCGCCGCAGCGACCGGCAAGATCCGCTTGACGCCATCGGAAGCCTTCGTCGAAACCCTGGTGGCGCAAGGCGTCAAAGATACATTCGGCATCGTGGGTTCGGCCTACATGGACGCCCACGATCTGTTCCCCCTGGCCGGGATCCGCTTCGTCTCGGTGGCGCACGAGCAGAACGCCGCCCACATGGCGGATGGCTATTCGCGCGTAACCGGCAAGCACGGCGTGTGCATCGCCCAGAACGGGCCCGGCATCACCAATTTCGTCACCGGCATCGCCGCCGCCTACTGGGCGCATTCGCCGGTGATCGCCATCACGCCTGAGTCGGGCAGTCTGACGATGGGCCTGGGCGGATTTCAGGAAACGGAGCAGATGCCGATCTTCTCCAAGATCACCAAGTGGCAGGTGCACCTGAATTCGCCGCAGCGCATCGCCGAGCTCACCTCGCGCGCGTTCGATATTGCCATGGACGAACGCGGCCCGGTGCAGATCAACATCCCGCGCGATTACTTCTACGGCGATATCGAGATCGAGATCCCGAGACCGATCCGCATCGAGCGCGGCGCCGGCGGACCGGAGTCGCTCGATGCCGCGGCCGACATGCTGGCCAAGGCCAAGTTTCCGGTGATCCTGTCGGGCGGCGGCGTCATCATGGCCGACGGCATGCAGGAGTGCATCGCGCTCGCTGAGCATCTGAGCGCACCGGTGGTGAACAGCTACCTGCACAACGACTCGTTCCCGGCCAGTCATCCGCTTTGCTGCGGTCCGCTCGGCTACATGGGCTCCAAGGCCGCCATGCGGGTCATCAACAAGGCCGACGTCGTGCTCGCGCTCGGCAGCCGCCTGGGTCCCTTCGGCACCTTGCCGCAGTACGGCTTCGACTACTGGCCGAAGGACGCGAAGATCATCCAGATCGATGCCAACCCGCGCATGCTGGGCCTGGTGAAGAAGATCTCGCTCGGCATCTGCGGCGACGCCAAGGCGGCCGCGATCGAGCTGCTGGGACGGCTGAAGGCGCGCGGCAAGGCGGTGCCCAACAAGGCGCGGCTGGCGGAAGTGAAGAAGGAGAAGGAAGCCTGGACCGAGGAGCTCGCCAACTGGCCGAGCCCGAACGAGAAGGGCCGCATCGGTCCGCGCCAGGCGCTCGCCGCGCTCGCCAAGGCGATGCCGCGTAACGCCATGGTCTCCACCGACATCGGCAACGTCTGCTCGGTGTCGAACTCGTATCTGCACTTCGAGGGTGGGCCGTCGTTCCTGGCGGCGATGAGCTTCGGCAATTGCGGCTACTCCTACCCCGCGATGATCGGCGCCAAGGTCGGCCGTCCCGACCGGCCGGCGATCGCGTACGTCGGCGACGGCGCCTGGGGGATGAGCCTGGCCGAGGTCATGACCTGCGTGCGCGAGAGCATCCCGGTGGTCGCGGTGGTGTTCAACAACGGCCAGTGGGGCGCAGAGAAGAAGAACCAGATCGACTACTTCAACAACCGCGTCCTCGGCACCAACCTGAAGAACCCCAATTTCGCCGACGTGGCCGAAGCCATGGGGGCGAACGGGATCACGG
>JBOIEI010000159.1:0-1802 GCA_050741055.1 Burkholderiales bacterium
CCGCGACGGCGCAGCCGCGCGCTGATTGCCGCATGCGCCCGCCCGGCCGACTGCCCGATGTCGCCGCCCGTCTCGCCGTGGCCCACCTGCGCCAGCGCAGCCAGCACCGCGGCGGCGCTCTTGTCGTCGGTCAGCGTTTCCAGCGCGCCGATTGCTTCGCGCACGATCGCCTCGTCGCTGGCTGCGAGCTTGGCCGCGATCGCGGGCGCCGCGCCCGCGTCGCCGATGGTCGCCAGAGCCCGGATCGCAACCGGGGTCGCTTCGTTTTCGGTCTCGAGGAAGCGCAGGATAGCCGGCACCGCGCGCGCGTCGCGCATGTTGGCGAGCGCGTCCAGGGCGCGCTCGCGCACCCACCAGTCGGGATCGTCCAGTGCAGCGACCAGACGATCGAACGCGCGCGGGTCCTTGGTGGTATTGAGGATCTCGACAGCGCAGCGGCGCATGAACTCGTCCTCGTCGTCGAGCAGGCTCAGCACCGCCTCGATCACCTTCGGCCCGCCGATCGCACCGAGCGCGTCCGCCGCCCGCACCCGCACCCACCAGTCCTGGTCCTTCATGGCGTGCAGCAGGTCCTTGATCGCGCGCGCATCGCCGATCGCGTTCAGCACTTCCACGGCCGCTCGGCGTGCGTGCTCCGATTCGTCCTGCAGGATGTCGAGCAGGTCGCGCACGGCGGTTGGGTCGTTGATCTTGATCATCGCCTCGATGGCGCGCGTCTGCACCATGAGATCGGGGTCGCGCAGCAGCGCGGTCAAGGGCGCCGCCGGCACGGGAATCGTCAAGACGGCGAGCCCTTCGACCGCCGCCTGGCGCACCAGCTTGTGCGGGTCCTTGGTGAAGCGCAGCAACGTGTCGCGCACCGGCTCGCTGGAGAAGCGCGCGATGGTCTGCGCAATGCAATAGCGGCCTTCCCAGTCGGCGTTGCGGCTGAAGGCAATGAGCGTCGGCACCATGGCCTCGGTGGCGAGCTCGGTCACGAGCTTGAACAGGGTCGGCTGATTGTCCTTGTGCGCGCTGTCGAGAATGCGCAGCACGCTCTTGGGGGTCATGCCTTCCTTGCGCGCGACGATGATCTCGGCGACGTTGACCAGCGCCCCCCCTGCGGCCGAGTACAGCTCGAGCAGCCGGTTCGGGTCGTACTTGGTGGCACGCACGAGCGCGACGCGTACCTTCGCCATCACCTGCGCATCCTGGTTCATCAGGCCCACGTTCACGATCGTGGGAAGCGTTGCCGTGGTGATCAGCTCGGCAAGCAGATTGGTGAGCGGCTCGCCGGCCGGATCGTCCGGAAGCGCCGGGATGATCTTGGGCAACGCCCTGCGGCCCACCTCGCGCAGGCGCGCCACCGCGCTCACCACCTCGGCGCTGGAGTTGCGCCCGGCGAGGACGGTCGCGATCGATCGCGAGACGTGAAAAGTGTCGAACAGCCCCATGCGCGCGAACTCAGGCGAGCGCCGGCTCGACGGTCATGATGTAGCCGACGTACGACTTGTTCACGAGGCATACCGCGCCTGCCTCGACGTAGAGCTTGAGGAAGCGCGGATTGTCGGTATTCATGTAGTCGTACAGGCGCGAGCGCTCCGGCGGCAGCGACTTGCGCATGGCGCCTTCGATCACCGATCCGTCCATCAGGTGTACCCGGCACGGCAGATCCTTACCCGATTCCGCGACGTACAACTCGTCTTCGGCGTATTCGACGCGGATCAAGGAGGCTTTGTTGTAGAAGCGCAGCTCTTCCGGTTCTTGCCGCCGCACCACCAGGAAATCGTCGTGGTCGTTCATGATGGCCCAAGGGTCTTCGG
>JBOIEI010000160.1:0-3124 GCA_050741055.1 Burkholderiales bacterium
TGATGCAGTTGTCGTTGCGATCGCGCACGACTTCCATCTCGAACTCTTTCCAGCCGATCACCGACTCCTCGATCAGCAGCTCCCGCGTGGGCGATGCATCGAATCCGCGCTCGCAGATCTCGACGAACTCCTGGCGGTTGTAGGCGATGCCGCCGCCGCTGCCGCCCAACGTGAACGATGGTCGGATGATGGTCGGAAATCCCACCAGCGCCTGCACCTGCAGCGCTTCTTCCATGCTGTGCGCCAGCGCCGAGCGCGGGCTGGAGAGCCCGATGCGGATCATCGCCGCCTTGAACTTCTCCCGGTCTTCGGCCTTGTCGATCGCCTCGCGCGAGGCGCCGATCATCTCCACCTTGTATTGTTCGAGTACGCCCTGGCGCGCCAGGTCGAGCGCGCAGTTGAGCGCGGTCTGCCCGCCCATGGTCGGCAGCAGCGCGTCCGGGCGCTCGGCGGCGATGATGCGCTCGAGCACCTGCCACTGGATCGGTTCGATGTAGGTCGCGTCCGCCATCTCCGGGTCGGTCATGATGGTGGCCGGATTGGAATTGACCAGGACGACCCGGTAGCCTTCCTCGCGCAGCGCCTTGCAGGCTTGCACGCCGGAATAGTCGAATTCGCACGCCTGACCGATGACGATCGGCCCGGCCCCGATGATCAGGACCGACCGGATGTCAGTGCGTCGCGGCATCCCCGTCTTTCTTGTCCATCATGTCGACGAACCGATCGAACAGGTAGTCGACGTCGTGAGGTCCCGGGCTCGCTTCCGGATGGCCCTGGAAGCAGAACGCCGGCCGGTCGGTGAAGGCAAAGCCTTGCAGGCTGCCATCGAACAGCGATACGTGCGTGACGCGGGTGTTCGCGGGCAATGTATCGGAGGCGACCTCGAAGCCGTGATTCTGGCTCGTGATCAGCACCCGCCTGGTATCGACGTCGAGCACCGGATGGTTGGCGCCGTGATGGCCGAACTTCATCTTGCGCGTGCGCCCTCCGGCAGCCAATCCCATGAGCTGGTGCCCCAGGCAGATGCCGAATACCGGGATGCGCGTATCGAGCAGCTCGCGAATCGCCTCGATGGCGTAGCCGCACGGCTCGGGGTCGCCCGGCCCGCTGGAGAGGAAGACGCCGTCGGGATGAAACGCCAGCACCTCCTTGGCGCTGGTCTGGGCCGGCACCAACTTCACCTCGCAGTCGCGCGTGGCGAGCTTGCGCAGGATGTTGCGCTTGACGCCGAAGTCGTAGGCCACCACCCGGCGCCTCGGCTGTCCCTGCCGCCCATAGCCCGACCCGAGCTGCCACTCGGTCTCGTCCCAGCAGCCTTGCTCGGAGCAAGTCACCACTTTTGCGAGATCCATGCCGGAGAGTCCCGGGAACGCGCGCGCGGTGGCGAGCGCTTCGGCTTCGTCGATCCGTCCGGCCATGAGACAGCCCGCCTGCGCGCCCTGATCGCGCAGCAGGCGCGTGAGCTTGCGCGTGTCGATGCCCGCGATGCCGACCACGCCGTATTGGCGCAGGTACGCGTCCAGGGCGAGGTTATTGCGCCAGCTGCTCGGCGCGAGCGCCAACTCGCGGATCACCAGTCCGGCGACCTGCGGGCGGCTCGCCTCCACGTCTTCGACATTGACGCCGGTATTGCCGATGTGCGGGTAAGTGAGCGTGACGATTTGGTTGCAGTACGAGGGATCAGTGAGGATTTCCTGATAACCGCTGATCGCGGTATTGAATACGACTTCGCCGCAGGCGATCCCATCGGCGCCTATGGATACGCCGCGAAACACCGTTCCGTCGGCGAGGGCGAGGATGGCAGGTTTCGACACGCGAGCTCCGGAGGCAACAGACATGCGAAGCGGGATGCGCCATCGGCCCATCCCGCTCGAAGTCGGGAAATTATATCCGACGCCCCGCGAAGCGGGCAAACGACGACGACTACCGAAGGTCTCAGCGCAGGCCGAGCACGTCCTGCATGTCGAACAGTCCCGACGGCTTCGATTGCAGCCAGCGCGCGGCACGTATGGCACCTTGCGCGTACGTCGCCCGGCTAGATGCCTTGACGCTCACTTCGACTCGCTCGCCGCCGCCGGCAAAGAGCACCGTGTGGTCGCCGACGATGTCCCCGCCCCGTATCGCGGAGAAGCCGATGGCTTGCGGATCGCGCTCCCCCGTGACGCCGTGGCGGCCGTGGACTGCGCACGCCGCGAGATCGCGGCCGAGCGTTGCGGCGATGATCTCACCCATCTTCAGCGCCGTTCCCGAGGGGGCATCGACCTTGTGGCGGTGATGCGCTTCGATGACCTCGATGTCGTAGCCGTCGTTGAGTACCTGGGCGGCTTGCGCAATGAGCCGGAAGACGAGGTTGGTCCCTACGCTCATGTTCGGCGCCATCACGATCGCGATCTCGCCGGCACTCTTGGCGATCGAAGCGCCCTCGTCGGCGGAGAACCCGGTCGTGCCGATGACCATCTTCACCCCATGGATACGGCAAGCGCTCAGGTGCGCCAGCGTGCCTTCGGGCCGGGTGAAATCAATCAGCACGTCGCTACCTGCGATGGCGGCGAGGTCGGCCTTGACCGGAACGCCGCAGGGCGAGCCGATCAGCTCCCCCGCGTCCTTCTCCACGGCCGGATGGCCGCGCGCTTCGAGCGCCGCATGCAAGTCGAGACCCGGTGCGTTCAAGACCGCTTCCAGCAATGCCCGGCCCATCCGTCCGCCGCTGCCCGCGATCGCAACTTTCATCGTGGCGCTCTTACAACCCGATCTTGTCCAGCAAGCGGCCGAAGAAGCCTTTTTCCTCGGCCGTTTCGGCGCCTGGCTTTTGCTCCGAGTCCGACTTCGAGCCGGACTTCTCGAGCGTCTGGCCCGCGAGTTTGCCATCCGCATCGGCCATCGGGACCACGTCGCCTTCGATGCGCTTCAGCGTATCGCCATCGAACAGCAGAACGAGGCGCCGATGCGCGACCACCTGGCCGCCCTGGTTGAGGTAGTAGACATAGTCCCAGCGGTTCTGGTGAAACGCATCGGCGATCGGCGGCGTGCCCATTACGAAGCGCACCTGTTGGCGCGTCATTCCGGGCTTCAATTTCGCTACCATCTCCTGCGTGACCACGTTGCCCTGCTGGATGTCCATCCG
>JBOIEI010000161.1:0-6034 GCA_050741055.1 Burkholderiales bacterium
GCTATGCCCTGGTCGTGCAGACCGCGGGCGGCGCCCGCAACGCAAGCTACGAAGGCATCCGCTGCAAGACCTACGAGAAGCGCATCTATGCGCTCGGACACCCGCAGCGCAAGTGGATCGAAGCCAGGCGCTCGACGTGGGAACCGATCCAGTCGGGCCGAGCCAACGAGCACCAGGACGTCCTGTACAAGGAATACTTCTGTCCCGATCGCATTGCCGCGAGCCGTGATGCAATCGTGCGCGCGCTTAACACCGACTTCTACGGCACCAGCCGCGCGCCCGACTGAGCGGCGCAGCCGCCAGCCGCGAGCGCCGTCAGCATCGGGCTACAGCAGCACCAGGTTGTCGCGGTGGATCAGCTCGGGCTCGTCGACATAGCCCAGGCGCGCTTCGATCGCGCTCGAGGGCGTACGCAGGATGCGGCCGGTATCGGCGGCCCCGTAGTTGATGAGGCCGCGCGCGATTTCGCTGCCGTCGGGCGCGATGCAGCTCACCAGGGCGCCGCGATCGAATTCCCCTTCGAGCGCATGCACGCCGATCGGCAACAGGCTCTTGCCGTCGACACGCAGGGCCTTCGCTGCGCCGGCATCGAGATGCAGCCGCCCGTATACCATCAGGTTGTCGGCGAGCCATTGCTTGCGCGCCGCCAGGCTCTCGCGCTCCGCCTGCAGCAGCGAGCCGATGTGCTCGCCGCCTGCGAGCCGCAGCAGCACCTCGGGCTCTCGCCCCGATGCGATCAAGGTATGCGCGCCGCTGCGAGCGGCGCGCTTGGCCGCCAGCACCTTGGTGAGCATGCCGCCGCGCCCCAGCTCGCTGCCTGCGCCACCGGCCATGGTCTCGAGCTCGGCTGCGCCGGCGCGCGCATGTCGCAGCAGCTCGGCATCGGGCTGCCGGCGCGGATCCGCGGTGAAGAGTCCCGCCTGGTCGGTGAGGATCACCAGCAGGTCGGCCTCGACCAGGTTGGTGACGAGCGCCCCCAGGGTATCGTTGTCACCGAAACGGATCTCGTCCGTCGCCACCGTGTCGTTCTCGTTGATGACCGGAACGACGCGCAGGCGCAGCAACGTCGATAGCGTCGAGCGCGCGTTGAGATAGCGCTTGCGATCGGCCAGATCCGCGTGCGTCAACAGCACCTGAGCCGTGTGCAGGTCGTGGCGGCGGAAGCAGGATTCGTAGACCTGCACCAGTCCCATTTGACCAACGGCCGCGGCGGCCTGCAGCTCATGGATCGATTTCGGCCGCCGTTGCCAGCCCAACCGGCTCATCCCTTCGGCAATCGCGCCGCTCGATACCAGGACCACTTCGCGCCCGGCGAGCGTCAGGCGCGCGATCTGATCGGCCCAGGCGGCGATGGCCGCCTGATCGAGGCCGCGCCCCTCGTTGGTGAGCAGGCTGCTGCCGATCTTGACCACCAGGCGGCGCGCCGCCTGCAGCAGCGCCGATGATTCTGCGGCGGCGGGATTCATTGCACGCTCTCGCGTTGTTCGAGCGCGAGGTGCTCGCCCAAGGCGTTCACGAGATCCGCGCAGCCTGCACCGCTCAGCGCGGAAATGGCGAATACCGGCCCGCGCCAGCGCAGTCGCTTGACGATGCGCTCGACCGCCGCGCTCCGCTCCGATTCCGGCATGAGGTCGAGCTTGTTCAACACCAGCCAGCGGGGTTTCTGGTAGAGCGCCGGATCGTACTTCTTCAACTCTGCCGCAAGCGCCCGGGCGTCGCGCACAGGGTCGGCATCGGGTACCAGCGGCACGGCATCGATGAGGTGCAGGAGCAGGCGTGTGCGGCTCAAATGGCGCAGGAACCGGTGGCCGAGCCCGGCGCCTTCGGCCGCGCCCTCGATCAACCCCGGGATGTCGGCCACCACGAAACTTTGCGAGGGCCCGACTCGCACCACGCCCAGGTTCGGCGAGAGCGTCGTGAAAGGATAATCGGCCACTTTGGGCCGAGCCGCCGAGATGCGGCGTATGAGACTCGATTTCCCGGCGTTGGGCATTCCGAGCAGGCCCACGTCGGCCAGCACCTTGAGCTCGAGTGCGAGAACGCGCGATTCGCCCGCCTGTGCGGGGGTCGACTGGCGCGGTGCGCGGTTGGTGCTCGACTTGAAGTTGAGATTGCCGAGTCCGCCGGCACCGCCGCGCACCAGCATCGATTTCTGCCCGTCGGTGGCCAGATCGGCGATCCGCTCTCCGCTCTCCGCATCGGTGATCACCGTGCCGACGGGCATGCGCAGCACGACATCCTCGGCGCCACGGCCGTTGCAGTCCGCGCCTCGGCCCCGCTCCCCGTCTCGTGCGCGGTGGATGCGTGCATAGCGGTATTCGACCAGCGTATTGATGTTGCGATCGGCCAGCGCGTAAATGCTGCCCCCTGAGCCGCCGTCGCCGCCATCCGGGCCCCCGCGCGGTACATACTTCTCGCGGCGGAAGCTGACGGCCCCGTTGCCGCCCTTGCCGGCATGAACCTCGATGCGTGCTTCGTCGAAGAACTTCATATCAGGGGGCCCGCAAACAAAAAAGCCCTGCCGCTCGAGACAGGGCTTTTTACGGCGGGCATTCGGGGGCTAGACCGGGACGATGCTCACGATGCGATGGTTTAAAGGGCCGCGCTGACCAAACACCACGGTACCTGCCATGCGCGCATAGAGCGTGTGGTCGCGTCCCATGCCGACGTTGCTGCCTGGGTGCATCCGGGTGCCGCGCTGGCGCACCAGGATGCTGCCGGCCGAGACCAGCTGGCCGCCGAAGCGCTTGACGCCCAGGCGCTTGGATTCGGAATCGCGGCCATTGCGCGAACTGCCGCCTGCCTTTTTGTGTGCCATGTGCTCGAGCCTCGAATGCTAGTTGGTATCGATCGAATCGATCCGAATCTCGGTGTACGACTGCCGGTGACCCTGTGATTTGCGATAGTGCTTGCGCCGGCGCATCTTGAAGATGCGAATCTTGTCGCCCCTGCCCTGGCTCAGAATCGTGGCCTTGACCGCGGCTCCGGACACGAGCGGTGCGCCGATCGCGACTTCGTCGCCCTGGCCAACCATGAGAACGTCCGAAATTACCACTTCGGCTCCCGCTTCGGCATCGAGCTTTTCGACCCGCAGCGATTGTCCGGCGCTCACCCGGTATTGTTTACCACCCGTCTTGATCACTGCGTACATGGGGAATGCCCGCTCGAAAAAGGCCGAAAGTATACAAGGGCCGCGCGTCGATGGTCAAACCCACGACCAGCGTTCGAGGCAAATCGCTGCGGCGCCCACGGCGCGGCGGCGGCGCAAAATTGCTATCATCGCGGCGATTCGCCTCCCTCGCGCCCTGCCGCAAACCCGTGCCCATAGAGACCATTCGCGCCCATATCGCTGCCGATATGCAGGCGGTCGACAGCGTCATTCGAGCCAGCCTGCACTCGGAGGTCGCGCTCGTTGAACAGGTGGCCGAGCACATCATCGCGGGCGGCGGCAAGCGCCTGCGGCCCGCGCTCGTGATTCTTTCGGCGGGCGCATTCGGCCATCAGGGCAATGCCCATCATCGCCTCGCAGCGATCATCGAGTTCATTCACACCGCCACCCTGCTGCACGACGACGTCGTGGACGAATCGTCGCTACGCCGCGGCCGCGCGACCTCGAATGCCTTGTTCGGCAATGCGGCGAGCGTGCTCGTGGGCGATTTCCTGTATTCCCGCGCGTTTCAGATGATGGTGACGGTGGGCAACATGCGGGTGATGGAAGTGCTCGCCGACGCGACCAACATGATCGCCGAAGGCGAGGTGCTGCAGCTCATGAACTGCCACAACGCGGATGTCGACGAAGCGGGGTACCTGCGCGTGATTCGCTGCAAGACGGCGAAGCTGTTCGAGGCGGCAACGCGGCTGGGTGCGGTCGTCAGCGCAGCCGGGCGGGCGGACGAGGAGGCGATGGCCGCCTACGGCATGCATCTCGGAACCGCGTTCCAGCTGATCGACGATGTCCTCGACTACTCGGGCAGCGCCGCCGAAATGGGCAAGAATGTCGGCGACGATCTGGGTGAAGGCAAACCGACGCTGCCGCTGATCCATGCCATGCGGCACGGTTCCCCGTCCGCGGCTGCCCAGGTTCGTGAAGCCATCGAGCGGGGCGGGATCGAAGATTTGAGCGCCGTGCTCGATGCGATTCGCCATAGCGGCGCGCTCGAGTACACCCGGACCCAGGCGGAGGCGCAAGCGCGCATCGCATGCGACGCGATAGGCCACCTGCCGCGTTCAAAACACCTGGATACTCTGCTAGAATTGGCCCGGTTCGCGGTCGAACGAAATTTCTGAGCACTCGCGTTCAGCGAGCTCGGGCCGGCAGGCTACAGGCGCGCGGTGATCCCGCGCGTTTTCGCTTGCTGCCCGGTTTCTGCTGCAATCGGCGGCAGTCGGGGTGTAGCGCAGCCTGGTAGCGCACTGCGTTCGGGACGCAGTGGTCGGAGGTTCAAATCCTCTCACCCCGACCATTTCATCGGTCCGCTGCCGGGCGCGGCGAGAAGCATGGGATAATGCCACGGGATAATGCACGCGCCCGTTGCCGCGGCGTGTCCGCTCGTCTCGAGGCGGAATCTTGGCCAAGATACTTCTGATCGTTGCGGTAATCGCGGTCGTCTACTTCGTCATGCGCGGCTACGCGCGCAGCCTTGCCGCCAAGCCGCCCGCGAATTCCCCCGGGCGGGAAGATGACATGGTTCGATGCCGGCATTGCGACGTCCACCTGCCTCGCGGCGAAAGCGTGCGCGCCGGCAGTCATTTCTACTGTTCCGAGGAACACCAGAAGCTGCATGGGCCCTGACGCGAGTCGCGACTTGTCGTCCCCCCTAGAGCTTTCCCCGGCCGGGCTTGCGGCGGCGGTGCCCAGTCAGTTCAGCGTCTCGCACTGGGGCTCGCTCAGGTTCTTCAACGCCTATCGCGTTGCGGTGGCGTTGTTGATGTCCGCCGCCGCCGGATTTTTCGGCGATACCACCTTCCTGGGCGCGGCGGATCGCGCCGCCTTCTTTTCCCTCAGCTTCGGTTACGTCCTGTTCGGCTTGTTCTGCTTCGTTCCGGCCCGTTTGCGCCGGCCCGATCTGGACTGGCAGCTTACCGCGCAAGTGACGGGCGACATCGTCTTCATCGTCTCGATGATGCACTTGAGTGGCGGAATCGTGAGCGGCGTAGGGCTGTTGCTGCTGGCAGTGCTCGCGGGCGCGGGCCTCATCAGCCGCGGTCGCCTGACGCTGTTCTACGCCTCGCTCGCGAGCATTGCGGTGCTCTTGCAGCACACCTATCAAGTCCTCGCCTCGGATGCCGCAGGCAGCCAATACATTCAGGCGGGATTTCTTTCCACCGGGTTCTTCGCCACCGCCTGGGTGGCGCACGTCCTCGCCAGCTACACGGTGCAAAGCGAGCGGCTTGCGGCGCAGCGCGAGGTCGATCTCGCCAACATGGCCGAGGTCAACCAGCTGGTCATCCGCGACATGGATACGGGGGTGGTGGTGATCGACGCCGAAGGTCGCATCCGCAGCCGCAATGCGAAAGCGGAAAGCCTCCTCGGAGCGTTCGATTCCGACCAGGTGGAAAATAGCTTGCGCAACCGCGCGCCCGCGCTGGCGGGTCGGATCACCCGTTGGCGCGAAAAATCCGCCGCCGATCGGGAGCCGGCCACCACGCTCATAGCGGGCAAGCCCGTGAGCGTGCGCTTCGTCCCGGTGGGTCGGGACGCAAGCGTCGGAGCGGTGCTGTTCCTCGAGGATCTGACCCGTGTTCAGGCCCAGGCACGCCAGATGAAGCTCGCCTCCCTGGGGCGCCTGACCGCGAACATCGCCCACGAGATCCGAAACCCGCTCTCGGCCATCAGCCATGCCACCGAGCTGCTGCAGGAGGAGACGGGGCTCAACGATACCGCCAGTCGCCTGCTGAGCATCATTCACGACAACACCCAGCGGCTCGACCGCATGGTGCAGGATGTGCTGAGGCTCAATCGCAGAGACGGCGCTCACAACGAGCACTTCAATCTCGGCGAGTTCTTGCGCACGTTCGCCGAACAGTTCTGCAG
>JBOIEI010000162.1:0-7479 GCA_050741055.1 Burkholderiales bacterium
GGCCAGTACGATGCGCAGGGCAACCTGGTCGGCTTCGAGCCGGCAGCCTATGTCATGGGCATCGGCGCGATCGACGGCCGCCCGGTCGCGATCGGCGGCGAGGATTACACCATTCGCGCCGGCACTGGCTTCGGCAGCGACCGGCGCAAGGGCGGCCAGGGCGGATTCATCGAAGATCTCGCCTACGAGTACCGCATTCCGCTCATCAACCTGGTGGACGGCACCGGCGGCACGGTCAACACGGCCAAGCGCAAGGGCTTCAGCGTCGTGCCCGGCTATGGCCAGGACGGATTCGAGCGCTCGGTGGACCTGATGGGTGTCGTTCCGGTGGTGAGCGCCGTGCTCGGTACCTCGGCCGGCGGTCCTTCGGCGCGCGCGATCCTGTGCCACTTCTCGGTGATGGTGCGCGGCCAGAGCCAGATCTTCGCCGCCGGCCCGCCGGTGGTGGAGCGCAACTTCGGCGTCAAGCTCAGCAAGGAGGAGCTCGGCGGCGCACAGGTGGCCGCCGATACCGCGGGCACGATCGACAACGTCGCCCAGAGCGAGCAGGAAGCGCTCGACATGATCCGCCGCTTCCTGTCGTATCTGCCGAGCAACGTGTGGGAGGCACCGCCGCGCGTGACCTGCGACGATCCGCTCGAGCGCTGCGACGAAGCGCTGCTGGAGATCATTCCGCGCAACCCGAGGCAAGCCTACAACATGCGCAAGCTGGTCGGCATGGTGGTCGATCGCGACTCGGAGCTCGAGATCCAGCCGAGCTTCGGCCGCGCCGTCATCACGATGTTTGCGCGCATCGACGGTCACGCCGTCGGGGTGATCGCGAACAACCCCATGTTCGGCGGCATCATGGACAGCAAGGCTGCGCGCAAGCAAGGTCACTTCGTCGAGCTGTGCGACATGTTCAACGTCCCGCTCGTGTTCTTCGCCGACATCCCGGGTTTCATGATCGGCAAGGAATCGGAGGAGAATGCGGTATTGCGCGAAGGCGTGCGCGCCCGCTACATCGGATTGCAGGTGAACGTGCCGGTATTCACCGTGATCGTTCGCCGCTGCTATGGCATGGCGGGCGGCGGCGCGATCGACCGTCGCGGGCTCAACTTCAAGATCGCCTGGCCCTCGGCCGAGTGGGGCTCGCTGCCGCTGGAAGGCGGCGTGCGGGCCGCCTACAAGCGCCAGATCGAGCAAGCGGCCGATCCGGTGCAGAAGGAAAAGGAGATCGAGGCGGAGCTCAAGCGGCTCAATTCGCCATTCCTGACCGCGGAAGGATTCGGCATCGAAGACCTGATCGATCCGCGCGAGACCCGGCCCTATCTGTGCAGGTTCCTGCAAGCATGCCAGCCGCGGCTGAGGAGCCAGCTCGGGCCGAAGCCCAAACTGGGCGTGCGGCCGTGAACGCTCGAGCTGTGCAAGTTCACTTCGAAACGATTGCCTGAAAGGACGACCGTGCCGAAACGAGAGATCGAAGGCGACTGGGTGATGGGTTGGCCCGACCGCAAGCGGGCAACCCTCATGGCGGGCAAGGATGCCGAGGGCCGCGTCATCAACGGCCGCGCGCCGCTGCTCGAGCTGGAAGGGCTGCTCACGCCCACCGACGCCTACTACGTCGTCAACCAGCTCGACGTGCCCGAGCCGGTTCATCCCGACGACTGGCGGCTCACGGTCTGCGGCGCGATCGATCGCCCGCTGCAGCTCGAGCTGGGGGAGCTGCGCCAGCTCCCCGGGCGCAGCGTGCGTGCCGTGACCGAGTGCGCGGGCAACGATGCCGGCTTCTTCGACTATCTCACCAGGGGCGGCAACAAGCCATCGCGCCGCAATCAGCAGGACATGCAGCAACGCGCCGAGATGCGCGTCAAGGGCAGCGTGCCGAGCGACGCCGAAGTAAGCTCCGAATCGACCACGACCTGCGCGGTGTCTGCGGGCGAGTTCACTGGCGTGCCGCTCGTCGAAGTATTGAAGCGCGCCGGGATCAAGCCGTCCGCGGTCGCGGTGCGCGCCGAAGGCTTCGATACCGGCCGGCCGGACCCGGTCGTGCAATACCGCTCGGTCGGCACCACCGATTACAAGTTCGTCGACCCGGGCGTCATCCACTACGACAAGGGACTGCCGCTGGAGAAAGCGCTGCATCCCGATACGCTGCTCGCCTGGGCGATGAACGGCGAATACCTCACGCACGTCCACGGCGGCCCGGTGCGGCTGGTCGTTCCCGGCTGGTCCGGCAACTGGTGGGTGAAGTGGCTGCAACAGCTGGAGGTCACGGCGCAAATGCCGCCGTGCTACCACCAGACGCATTACTTCGTGCTCGGCAAATCGGCCGACGATCCGGAAAGAAAAATGCTGACCGCGATGGGCGTGCGCTGCATCGTGACCGATCCGGTGGACGAGGATTCCCCGCTCGCAGCCGGGCAGCGCTGCGTGCGCGGGCTTGCCTGGAGCGGCGAAGGCATGATCGCGCGCGTCGAGGTGAGCATGGACGGCGGCGCCAGCTGGTGCGACGCCCATATCGAGGAACCGCGCGAACGCTGGCTATGGGTGCGCTGGTCGTATCCCTGGGACGCGCAGCCCGGAGCATACAAGATCATGGCGCGCGCCACCGACGAGAAGGGACGCGTGCAGCCGCAGATTCCTTGGAATTTCCAGAGGAAGCTGTGCGACTGGATCGTCCCGACCGAAGTCGCGGTGAGATAGCCATGAGTGCGGGAATCGCGAGCGCCGGCAGCGTCCAAGGCTTGTTCGACTGGGTGCAATAGCGTGCGCATCGCAGTGCTCGTCAAGCAGGTGCCGAACCCGGAAGCGTTGGGCGCGGTGTTGCGTGTCGATGAAGATGCGCGCAAGGTCGTATTGCCGCCGGGCCATCCCATGGTGATGAGCCCGTTCGACGAGCAGGCCTTGGAAGCGGCACTGCGCATCCGCGACCAGCTCGGCACCCAGGTCGGCATCACGGCGCTCACGCTCGGGCCGGAATCGGCACGCACTGCGCTCAAGCAGGCGCTCTCGCTCGGCGCCGATGATGCCGTGCACCTGCTCGACCCGGCGTTCGATGGCGCCGACAGCTACGTCACGGCACACGCGCTGGAGGCGGCGCTGCGCCAGCTCGGGCCGGTCGATCTCGTGCTCGCCGGCCGCCAGGCAGCCGACTGGGATGCTGGCGTGGTGGCGCTCGGCGTGGCGGAGATTCTGGGCTTGCCGTCGATCGGCTTCGCCTGCGCCGTGGAGGCCTCGACCGATTCGATCCGCGTCGAGCGCGTGCTCCCGGACGGGCTCGAGACGTTCGAAGCGGCCTTGCCGGCGGTGGTGACGGTGTCGAACGAGCTGGGCGAAGTGCGCAAGCCCAATCTGCGCGAGACCATGCGCGCGGCGCGCAAGCCGGTCGCGACCTGGAGCGCAGCCGAGATCGGGTTGGAGGCGCGCCAGCTGGCCGCGCGGCGCACGCTCGCGCGCTTGTACTTGCCGCAGAAGCGCGCGCAGTGCGAGTGGATCGAGGCCGCGACGGCGGCCGAGCGCGGTGCGCGCCTGGCGCAGCGTCTGTATGCCGAGCACCTCATTCCGAGCTCATGAGCGCCGACGTTCTCATCGTTCCCGATTGCGGACAGGATGCATCCTCGCCGGTGGTGTGCGAATTGATCACGGCTGCGCGGCAACTGGCGCGCGGATCGCAAGATCACGTCGGCGTGCTGGTGCTGGGCGAGGCTGCGCCCGCGCCGGATGCGTGGGCGGCCCGAGGCGTCGATCGCATCTATTTCGCGCGCGGCGATTGCAGCGCGCTGCTGCCCGAGACGCAGCTCGATGCCGCGACTGAAGCGGTGCGCCGGGCGTTGCCCGCGATCGTGCTGCTCCCGCACGCCGTCGCGGCTGCCGAGCTGGCGCCGCGTCTGGCCTTCCGCTTGGACGGCGCGGTGGCGACCGGTTGCGTCGACGTGAGCATCGAGGGCAATAGCGTGCGTTGCACGCGCCCGTGTTATGGCGGGCTCGCGCGCGAATTGGACGAGTTCGCAGTGGCGCCCGTCGTGGCGACGGTGCGTGCCGGAGTATTCGAGCGGGCGCAAGCGCAGCCGAGCCGCCGGGCGGAGCTGATCGATATCGGGCCGTTCGAGAATCACACCGCGCGCACCAAGCGCGTGGATCGGCGCATCGAAGCTGCGAGCGGAGCGCGGCTGGAAGACGCGGCGGTCATCGTCGCGGGCGGCCGCGGATTGGAGGGGCCGGAGGGTTTCGATCTCCTCGCAGACCTTGCCCGCGAGCTGGGCGGCGCCGTCGGTGCGAGCCGCGTGCCCTGCGACCTGGGTTGGTGCCCGCACTCCTGGCAGATCGGCCTTACCGGCAAGACGGTGACGCCCGAGCTCTACATCGCCGTCGGCATTTCGGGCGCCGGACATCACATGGCCGGCTGCGGCAACGCCAGGGCGATCGTCGCCATCAATTCCGACCCCGAGGCAGCCATCTTCGAAGACGCGCGCTTCGGCGTGGTCGGCGACTATCGCGAGATCGTGCCGGCGCTGATCGCGCAATTGCGCACTTTGAACGACGTTTCCTCCGGGAAGTTGTAACGAGCTGCGACGACGGAGCATTGCGATGGCATTCGAAGCCCTGTTGGAAGAATACGAGCGCCGCCGCGCCAAGGCCTTGGCGATGGGCGGCGAGGACAAGATGGCCAAGCGCAGCGCGCGCGGCCAGCTCGATGCGCGCAGCCGCATCGCCGCGCTGGCCGACCCGGGGAGCTTCATCGAATCGGGCCTGTTCGGCACCTCGGGGATCTACCCGGAAGAAGCCGACGAGACCGCGTGCGACGGCAAGATCGCCGGATTCGCAAGGATCGACGGGCGCGACGTATGCCTGGTGGTGAACGACTTCACCGTCAAGGGCGCCTCCACCAGCGCGACCAACAGCAAGAAAGTCGGGCACATGAAGCGCACCGCCACCGAGCGCGGCATGCCATTGGTCGTGCTCGGCGAGTCGACCGGCGCGCGGCTGCCGGATGCGATGGGCTCGCGCGGCATGGGTTTGCTGCTGGGCAACGACATCACGCAGTTTCGCCGCATGCGCGAGACGCCGCTGGTGGCCGCCGCGCTCGGCCCCTCGTTCGGATCCTCGGCATGGCTCGCGTGCTGCTCGGACTTCGCCGTGATGCTCAAGGGCTCCACCATGGCGGTGTCGAGCCCGCGGCTGATCGAGATGGCGCTGGGGGAGAAAGTCGATTTCGAGAAGCTCGGCGGCTGGCGCATGCACGCGGAAATCACCGGGCTCATCGACCGCGTGGCGGACACCGAGGAGGAAGTGTTCGACGACATCCGGCGCTTTCTTTCCTACCTGCCGAGTCATCACAACGAAGCGCCGCCGCAAGCGCCGGTGCCCGCCGGATCGGGCGAAGGCATGAAGGACATCCTGTCGCTGCTGCCCGAGAGCCGCACCCAGGTCTACGACATGCGCAAGCTCGTCCGCACGCTGGTGGACAAGGATTCGATGTTCGAATTGAAGCCGCGCTTCGGCAACAGCGCCGTGGTGGCGCTCGCGCGCTTGGGCGGCAAGTCGGTCGGCGTGATCGCCAACAATCCGCTGCATCGCGGCGGCGCGCTCGACGGCAACGCCTGCCGCAAGATCGTGGATTTCCTGGTGCTGTGCGATTCCTTCAACATCCCGCTGCTGCTGCTGGTGGACACGCCGGGCTTCGTCATCGGCACCGAGGCCGAGCGCGATGGCGCTCCGGGCAAGATCATGAACTTCATGAACGCGATGACGCTCGTCAGCGTGCCGCGGTTGTCCGTGCTCGTTCGCAAGAGTTACGGTCGCGCCTACGTCTGCATGGGCGGCGGGCGCCATTCCGACGACATTTCGGCCTGGCCCACGGCCGAAGTGAGCTTCATGACCCCGGAGTTCGCCACCACCATCGTGCACGGCGCCAAGCCCGGAGACCCGGATTTCGCCGCCAAGCTGGCCCTGATCCGGCAGGACAGCGATGTCTGGGGCATGGCTTCGGTATTCGCCGCCCAGGCCGTGATCCGGCCCGAAGAGACGCGCGACTACCTGATCCGCATGTTCGAGGTCTACCAGCTGCGCATGAGCCGCGGCGTTGGGCAGCATCTCATGCGTTCGTGGCCGACTTCGTATTGAAGACCATGCTCTTGTTCACTCACCGCCCAGCCCTCGTGTGTCTATCCCAAAGGGATGGTTGTCTTCCCTCTCCCTTCGGGAGAGGGAAGACAGAGTAGATAGCGAGATCGAGATATTCATGTTCGACAGAGTCCTGGTTGCCAACCGCGGTGCCGTCGCCGCCCGCGTGCTGCGCGCGCTTCACGCGCTCGGCATCCGTTCGGTCGCGGTGTACTCCGAAGCCGATGCGCGCGCGCCGTATCTCGAAATGTCGAGCGAGGCATACCCGATCGGGGCAGCGCCCGCGCGCGACAGTTACCTCAACCAGGAGGCGCTCCTGGCGCTGCTGAAGCAGACCGGATGCGACGGCTTGCATCCGGGCTACGGGTTTCTGGCCGAAAACGCCGAGTTCGCGGCCAAGGTGAACGACAGCGGCGCGCGTTTCATCGGCCCCAGTCCGCGCTGGATCGACACGATGGGGCACAAGACGCGCGCGCGCGAGCTCGCGCAAGAGCACGGCATGCCGATCGCGCGCGGCAGCGGCGTGCTGCCGGCCGAGCCGGAGGCAATCAAGGCGGCCGCGCGTGCCATCGGCTATCCGGTGCTGGTCAAGCCCGCCGGCGGTGGCGGCGGCATCGGCATGCTGCCGGCGAAGGACGAGACCGAGCTGATCGCGGCGGTGGAGCGCTCCAGCTCGCTCGCCGCGCGCGGCTTCGGCAGCGCCGAGGTGTATCTGGAGCACCTGGTGGAGCGGCCGCGGCACGTCGAATTCCAGGTGCTGGGCGATGCGCACGGCGATCTGCGGCACTTGTTCGAGCGCGACTGCTCGGTGCAGCGCCGCCATCAGAAGATCATCGAGGAATCGCCGGCGCCCAACGTCGCGCGCGATCACGTGCAGGCCATGGCCGATCGAATCGCCGCCACGGTGCGCAGCATGGGCTACGACAACATCGGCACGGTCGAGATGCTGATGGACGCTGGCGGCGAGCTCAGCTTCCTGGAAATGAATACGCGCCTTCAGGTCGAGCATGGCGTGACCGAAGAAGTGACCGGCGTCGATCTGGTGCAGGCCATGATCCGTACTGCGGCCGGCGAACGGCTCTCCGAGGTCCTGCCGCGCGACATTGCGATCACCGGGCACGCCATTCAGGCGCGCGTGTACGCCGAGGATCCGAAGAGCTTCTTCCCCTCGCCCGGAAAGCTCAACGTGTTCCGGCCACCCGAGGACAAGTCGATTCGTATCGAGACCGGCTATGCCGAGGGACGCGAGGTGACGCCGTTCTACGATCCGATGCTCGCCAAGGTGATCGTGAAGAGCGCGTCGCGCAGCCAGGCGATCGAGCGGCTGGTGCAGGCGCTGCAGGCGTTCGACATCCAGGGCGTGAAGCACAACAT
>JBOIEI010000163.1:0-8082 GCA_050741055.1 Burkholderiales bacterium
CGCCTGCATCGTGCCGGCAATCACCGCGGTGACATACACGTGCCACGGTGCGACATGGCCGCTTACGATCAGTAGCGCCAGGGCCGCAAACGACAAGCCTTGTACCGACTGCGAAACGAGCAGCAACGTCTTGCGCGAATAGCGGTCGGCGGCCGTCCCGGCGAAAGGCGAAACCAGCAGCGTGGGAACCAGCTGAATGCCGCGCGCAAGGCCAAGCTGCACGACCGAGTCGGTAAGCTGGTACATCAACCAGCCGCGGCTCAGCTCGTCCATCCAGGTGCCGACGTTGCCGAAGATCTGGCCGCCGCAGACGAGCCGAAATGTCCGGAACTGCAGTGCTGTCAACGCGTGATGGTTACGGACCCTCGAAAAGAACGATCGCATGGTCCGATTGTATAGAACCTGTCCATGTGATCAGTCGGAGAAATGCCGCCGACCTCGACCACCTTGGCTCAGCGCGCGATCCCTGCTGTGAGATGTTCGCCCAGGTCCTGCGGCGCACCTGGGCGGGGATGAGTCTGGTGTTCGCGCAAGCTCGCTCAGGCCGCGGGTCTTTGCCCCGACGCCTCGGCCCGCTTCAGGAACGCCAGGAATACCGCCGCCAGCTCGCCCTCGCGCTGCTCCCAATCGGCGAACGGAATGTCGTCGACATCCGGACCGGCCGGCATGATGTCGTGCACTTCGCCGCCCGGAATGAGCCGCGCGACGTTCTCGCCCGCGCGGCGTGCGTGGATCCTGTCGTTGCCGGGGACGATGCATGCCGGCACGCGGATCGCGCGGAGCTCGGCCTCCGTTGCGCCGATGACCGGCTGGTCGGCGCCGGCGATGAAGTACTCGCGCCAGTGCGACATCACGCCGATGAAGCGCTGCGGGTCCATGGCCATCAGCCGCGCGCGGTTTTCGGGACGCTCGGCGATGCGCTCGCGGAAAAATTCCGAATCGCATACCGCCGCCATGCCGCCGCGCTGTGCGAGCTCGATGAAGTCGGTGTAGTACTGGCGCGCGAGATGCTCGGCGGCGATGCGCCCACCCGTGACGCGCCACAGCAGCAGCGAGCGCACCGACTGCGGATGGCGCAGTGCGAGCAGGATCGACATCCGGCAGCCCGACGAAGCACCGCCTACGTGTGCGGGCAGCGCGCCGAGATCGTTCAGCAACGCATGCAGATCGTCGGCCCAGATGTCGTATTCGGACTCGTCGCCGGCGATGATGACATCGGACGCGCCGCAGTTGCGCCGGTCGTGGAGCAGCACCCGGTAGCCTGCAGACGCAATCCGTTCTGAAAGGGAGCGCACGGCCGCCATCGGTCGGCGCCCGCCGGGGGACAGCGATACCCAGGGCCCTTTGCTGCCTTTGATCTCGAAGTTGATTGCGGCGCCACGCACCGTCGCGTATGGCATGGTATCCGCTCCCGGTCGTTATGGTGCGGCGATCATGCGCGCCGCCTGCTGCGCTGTCAAAGCCGCCCGACCCGCTCCCGTGAATCATCATCGCGGACCGACCGAATCGTGTTGCGGGCCGAGCGTGCAAGTCGCGTGGATCGCGTGTGCCGTCTGCGTCATCGAGCGAGAACGGCAAGGCGGACAGATGAACCCGGCAGCGGTTTCGCGCTATGCTGCCGTCTTCACAAGGAACATGTCATGGGCAATCCGGTTCGAACGGCAGCAAGAGGCTTCCCTCGTCCTTCCGCTCTCATCCACGGACTGAATGGAATGGATGACCGCCCGCGCGGGAATGACGAAGCACCACTTCTTCGAAACGTTCTTGTTGCGGCGTGCGCCATGACGCTGGCGATCGCCGCCGTAGCCGCAACGAGCGCAACGGCACAGACTTACCCGACCAAGCCTGTCCGCATCGTGGTGCCGTTCGGCCCCGGCGGGCCGACCGATCTACTGGCGCGCCTGTTCGGCCACAAGCTCGCCGAAGCCTGGGGACAACAGTTCATTATCGAGAACCGGGGTGGCGCGAACGGCATGGTCGGCGCCGACCTCGTCGCGAAGAGCCCGCCCGACGGCTATACGCTGGTGTTCGGCACCAGCGGCACTCACGGCATGAACTCGAGCCTGTTCGCCAAGGTGCCGTACGATCCGGTCAAGGATTTCGCGCCGATTACCAGGCTGGCGCTGCAGTACTTCCTGCTGGTCTGTCATCCGTCGTTGCCGGCGCGCTCGGTGAAAGAACTGATAGCGCTCGCAAGAGCGCGGCCGGGACAGATCGCCTGGGCGTACGGCGGGGGGCCTACCCAGCTCGGGGCGGAGCTTTTCAGGAAGGAAGCGAAGGTGAACGTGCTCGTCATTCCGTACAAGGGCAATGCGCCCGCGGTGACCAGCGTCGTCAGCGGCGAGGCGCAGGTGGTGTTCGGCGGCATTGCGCACACTCGCCCGCAGGTGAAGGCCGGCCGGCTGCGTGCACTCGGCGTGGCCGGCCCGCAGCGCTCCCAGGCGCTGCCGGAAGTGCCCACGATAGCCGAGTCGGGATTGCCTGGATTCGAGGTCTCGGCATGGTACGGACTGCTCGCGCCCGCCGGCACGCCGCGCGCCATCGTGGAGCGCCTGAACCGCGAAGCGATGCGCATCCTCGAGCTGCCGGACGTTCAGCAACGGTTGCGAAGCGAGGCATTCGAGACGCCGTCCGACACGCCCGAAGGCATGGCGGCCGTGATCCGTGCGGAGCTCGCGAAGTGGGCGGCGGTGGTGAAGGAAGCGGGGATCACCCCGCAGTGATTGTCGGGAGCCAACGGCGCTGACGTCTACGTGCAGAGCGACGCGAAAGAAGGGCTGGAGGCGCTACCAGGCTATCCGAGACCGCGGCAGCGATCAATTTGTGGATGGTGGCGTATCCACTGCCCAGGATTCGTCCGCGCGTTACGTGATGCGAACATTGTCGCGTCGTGACGACAATGCTGTGGCGTCGTACGGCGAGCTCCTTTAAATCGCATACCACCGCCCCCATGCACGCCGGCGAGGCGCTCGCCGAGGCCTTGCGCGTATAGTCAGTACCGTTCAGGACAGCCTAGCTGCCGAGCTGGCGCTCGATACGGCGCGCAAACACCTGCATCTCCTTGGCGGCCTGCTTGTCGCCCTTTCGTTCCGCCACTGCGATGCCGCGGCGATAGGCTTCCAGCGCCTCGCCCGAGCGGCCGGTCTCCGTCAGCGCCTTGCCGTAGAGCTTCCATGCCGCCGAGTAATCGGGATCGTGTTCGAGCGCACGCGCAAGATGCTCGCACGCGCTCGCGGCATTGCCGCTCTTGAGATACTCGGAGCCGAGCGAGAAGCGCAGCAGCGCATTGTCCTTGCCGCCTGCCAGCAGGCTCTGCAGTCGTTCGATCAGGGGCGTGGCCATTTCCGGTATGATTTCATATCGATTTTCTCGCTGCCGCGTGTGACGATGTCCAAGACCGAGATCCGTGCCCCGAACGCGCCGGCTGCCATCGGCACCTATTCGCAGGCGATCCGCGCTGGCGATACCGTGTACCTGTCCGGACAGATCGGCCTCGAGCCGAAAACGGGCGAGCTCGTTTCGGGCATCGACGCGCAGATCGAGCGCGTCTTCCAGAATCTCGGCGCAGTCGCCCAGGCTGCCGGCGGCGGCTTCCAGAACATGGTTCGAATCACCGTCTACCTGACCGACCTGAACCACTTCGCCAAGGTGAACGACGCCATGGCGCGCCACTTCGGCAAGCCCTATCCTGCGCGCGCCGCGGTCGGTGTGGCAAGTCTGCCGCGCGGTGCGCTGGTCGAAGTCGATGCGATCATGGACGCGGGAGTCGAACGTCTGCGCGGCGACAGCGACTAGGCGCAGCCTCGGCGCGCCTCGCAGCCGAGTGGCAAAACCGATGCGGCCCAAGGCAGCCTCGCCCGATGCGCCTCGGCGTCGTGCAGTGCCGGCGCCGGCCGGAATAAGCACATCGGCTGCCCAGGCCGCAAGCGCTGTCCCGGGCGACGTCGCTCCCAAGCTGGCGAAGCTCGGCATCCGCACCTGGAACGACCTGGTCCTGCACTTGCCCTTGCGCTACGAGGACGAGACGCGGCTCGTGCCGCTCGCCTCGGCGCCCAGCGGTGAGGTCGTGCAGGTCGAAGCCACGGTATTGAACGCCGAAGTGCAGTATCGACCGCGCCGTCAGCTCGTGGTCCGGGTCGAGGACGCGGGCGAGGAGCTGACGCTGCGCTTCCTGCACTTCTATCCGAGCCAGCTCAAGCAATTCACGACCGGCGCCCGGGTACGGCTTCTGGGCGAGATCCGCCGCGGCATGTTCGGTGCCGAAGCGATTCACCCGCGCTATCGCATCGTTCGAGGTGTCGCGCCGCTGGCAGCGACGCTCACGCCGGTCTACCCAACCACCGCAGGTCTCGCTCAGCATACCGTCCGTGCGCTGGTCAGCCGCGCGCTCGCGCAATGCGATCTGGGCGATACGCTGCCGCAGGCGTTGGCTGCCGAGTTGAAGCTGCCGGGATTTGCCGAAGCGGTTCGATTCCTGCATGCCCCGCCGCCGGACGTTGCGCTCGACGCGTTGGAGGAACGCTCGCATCCGGCCTGGGTCCGGATCAAGTTCGACGAGCTCCTCGCGCAGCAGCTCTCCATGCGCTCGAGCTACCGGCGCCGCCGGCTGCGCGCCGCGCCGGCCTTGCCCGCGCGCGGTCACCTGCTGCGGCAGTTGCTGGATACGCTGCCGTTCACGCTCACGCCGGCACAGCATCGCGCCATCGCACAGATTCGGTCCGATCTTGCGCGCGCGCATCCCATGCAGCGTCTGTTGCAGGGCGATGTCGGCAGCGGCAAGACCGTGGTGGCCGCCGCGGCGGCGCTGCAGGCGATCGAGAACGGTTGGCAGGTTGCGGTGATGGCGCCGACGGAAATCCTCGCCGAGCAGCATTATCTCAAGTTCAGCGCCTGGCTCGCGCCATTGGGCGTCGAGGTGATATGGATCGCAGGCGGGCAGGGGAAACGGCCACGCGCTCTAGCGCGCAAGCGCCTGCTCGAGGCGCAGCCGCTGGTTGCCGTCGGCACCCATGCGTTGATCCAGGACGCCGTGACCTTTCCGCGCCTGGCGCTCGCCATCGTAGACGAGCAGCACCGATTCGGCGTGCGCGAGCGGCTTGCACTGGGGGAGAAAGGGTCGGCCGCCTCGGAACCGCATCGGCTCATGATGAGCGCGACGCCGATTCCGCGCACGCTGGCGATGAGCTTCTATGCCGACCTCGACGTGAGCGTGATCGACACGCTGCCGCCGGGCCGCACGCCGATTGCGACCAAGCTCGTGAGCGCGCGCCGGCGCGAGGAAGTGTTCGCACGCGTGCGCGATGCGTGCGTCGGCGGCGGACAGGCGTACTGGGTCTGTCCCTTGATCGAGGAGTCCGAGGCATTGCAGCTGCAGACGGCCATCGCGACCCATGAGGCGATTCAGCAGGCGTTTCCGGAATTGACCGTGGGTCTCGTGCACGGCCGGCTTGCGCCGGCGGAAAAGGCCGACGTGATGGCGGGCTTCAAGAGGGGCGAGATCCGCCTCCTGGTCGCGACCACCGTGATCGAAGTCGGCGTGGACGTGCCGAACGCGACCTTGATGGTGATCGAGAATGCCGAGCGCATGGGGCTCGCGCAGCTGCACCAGCTGCGCGGACGCGTGGGGCGGGGGCGCGAGGCGAGCGTCTGCATCCTCATGTACGAGACGCCGTTGTCCGAGCTGGCGCGCGCACGGTTGAAGATCGTCTACGAGACCGCCGACGGTTTCGAGATCGCACGCAAGGACCTGGAGCTGCGCGGGCCGGGAGAATTGCTCGGCGCGCGCCAAAGCGGCGTGCCTATGCTGCGCTTTGCCGATCTCGGGACGGATCTCGCGTTGCTGGAAAAGGCGCGCTCGGCCGCCGAGCGCATGCTCGAGCTCGAGCCGGAGCTCGCCCGAGCGCATCTCGAGCGCTGGTTCGGCTCGCGTCACGACTATCTCAACGCATGAATCGCGTGCACGCGCGCGATCGGCCCGCGCGGGCGCATCGGCTATACTGCGCGGCTGAGATTCGGCCCAAATATCGCCTTGATTGGATCGCCACGAACCGTGTGTGATGCAGGCCGGGAGCGCAACGGACAGGCGATCGCCCAGCGGCCGGCGACAGGTGCCAACACCATCGTGACGTTGAGGGAGCGACTCGATATCTACGAGCAGCTGATGCGGCTGAACAAGCCCATCGGCATCCTGCTCCTGCTGTGGCCGACGCTCTGGGGCCTCTGGCTTTCGTCGTACGGTTACCCCAACCCGGGCGTATTGGTGATCTTCGTTCTCGGCGTGGTGCTCATGCGCTCGGCCGGCTGCATCGTGAACGACATTGCCGACCGCAATTTCGATCCGCGGGTCGAGCGCACGCGCGAACGGCCGCTCGCCCGGCGCGCGATCCCGGTGGCCGAGGCGATCGCGCTCGCCGCGGTGCTCTTCCTGCTCGCGTTCGCCCTGGTGCTGCAGTTGAATCGCCTGACGATCCAGCTTGCGTTGGTCGCGCTTGCGCTGGCCGTGATCTATCCGTTCCTCAAGCGCGTGTTCTGGCTGCCGCAGGCCTGGCTTGGCATCGCCTTCGGCTTCGGCATCCCGATGGCATTCGCCGCCCATCAGAACGCGATTCCTCCCGTGGCCTGGTGGCTGCTCGGGGCGAACGTGTTCTGGACGATCGCCTACGATACCGAATATGCGATGGTCGACCGCAACGACGACGTGCGCATCGGCATGAAAACCTCGGCCATCCTGTTCGGCGAGCGCGACGTGTTCTTCACCATGCTCTGCCAGGCGCTGTTCCTCGGAGCGATGCTTTGGATCGGTGTGCGCTTCAATCTCGGCAGCATGTATTTCGCAGGCATTGCCGCCGCCGCGGCGCTCGCGGTGCGGCAGTATTTCATCCTGCGCCCGCGCACGCGCGAGACGAGCTTCAAGGCGTTTCTGCACAACAACTGGATCGGCGCCGCGATATTCGCCGGCATCGTGGCCGATTTCGCCCTGCGTATTCCCGCGCCCTGGATTCGAGTCAATTGAAGGCGAGCCGGCAATGGCCTATCGCGACCTGCGCGATTTCCTGAGCCAGCTCGAAGCGCGCGCGGAGCTGCGCCGTGTCCGCGCCGAGATCGATCCGAACCTCGAAATGACCGAGCTCTGCGACCGGGTGCTGAAAAAACGCGGTCCCGCACTGCTGTTCGAGCGCGTGAAGGGCCATGCGATGCCGGTGCTCGGCAATCTCTTCGGCACGCCGGAGCGCGTGGCGCTCGCCATGGGCCGCAACACGCTCACCGAATTGCGCGAGCTGGGCGAGCTGCTGGCGCAGCTGCGGGAGCCCGAGCCGCCGAAGGGCCTGCGCGATGCCTGGGAGAAGCTGCCGCTGGTGCGGCAGATCCTCGCCATGGCGCCGAAGCGTATTGCGCGCGCGCCTTGCCACGAAGTCGTGCTGGAAGGCGATGCGGTCGATCTCGCACGCTTCCCCGTCCAGACTTGCTGGCCGGGCGACGCCGGCCCGCTCATCACCTGGGGCCTGGTGATCACGCGCGGTCCGCAGCGCCGGCGCCAGAACCTCGGCATCTATCGCATGCAGGTGGTCGGCCGCAATCGGGTCATCATGCGCTGGTTGGCACATCGCGGCGGCGCGCTCGACTTTCGCGACCACACGCTGGCACACCCCGGCACGCCGTTTCCGGTCGCGGTCGCGCTCGGCGCCGACCCGGCCACGATCCTGGGCGCCGTCACTCCGGTTCCGGATACGCTGTCGGAATATCAGTTCGCGGGGCTGCTGCGCGGGGAGCGCACCGAGCTGGTGAAGTGCATCGGCTCCGATCTCGACCTGCCGGCGCACGCGGAGATCGTGTTCGAAGGATCGATCCGCCCCAACGACACGGCGCTGGAGGGGCCGTTCGGCGATCACACCGGCTACTACAACGAGCAGGAGCGCTTTCCGGTGCTGACCATCGAGCGCATCGGCATGCGACGCGACCCGATCTACCACTCCACCTACACCGGCAAGCCGCCCGACGAGCCCGCGGTGCTCGGGCTGGCGCTGAACGAGGTGTTCGTGCCGCTCATCAAGCGCCAGTTTCCCGAGATCGTCGATTTCTATC
>JBOIEI010000164.1:0-8222 GCA_050741055.1 Burkholderiales bacterium
ATTCAGATTGCGACGGTGCCGGCTTCTCGGTCGGGCGAGGCGCTCGCAGTCCTGAAGCCCCTGTTCCCCTATTTCGAGGCGGCGTCGTCGGTGCTCCAGACCGGGCTCGAGAACCTGAACCTGATCGTGCATCCGGCGATGGTGCTGCCGAACGTCGGCGCGATGGAGCGCGCGAAACTCGAGGGCAAGAAGTTCGGCTTCTACCAGGACGGCGTCGTGCCGGCGGCGGGCGTGCTCGGCGACGCGCTCGATGCCGAGCGCAAGCTCGTGTGCGAGGCCTATGGCGTCGTGCACACGCCGATGGCGAAGGCGATCGAGCAGTACTACGGCTACAAGAGCAACACCTTCTACGAAGCGATGCAGAATCCCGTGTACAAGTCTTTCCCTGCGTTTCAGCCCGACATCTGGCGCGCGTGGACAGGGGACGATTTGCCCTACGCCATCGTGCCGTGCGTGCAGCTTGCCGATCAGGCGGGAATCGCGGTCCCGCTGCACCGAGCGTTCGCGCAGATCCTCGGCGTGCTGCTCGGCGTCGATCCGTGGCAGTGCGGGCCGTCTCTTGCGGATATGGACCTCGAGGGCACGCCGGCGGAAGTGAAGAGGCGGACGCTCGGATCACGCTGACGAGGCCAGCCTTCGCCCGCGCATGATCCAAGGAAGCGGCAAGCTGCACAACCGCGTGCTCGCGGCACGCCGCTCGATGCCGCGATAGAATGACGCCCAGGTAAGCGATTACCTGACCAAGAGCGCCCGGCGGGCATGCCGGACGCATAGTGATTATGGACAATCACAGCACAACGGGGGGAGGACCCATGGGCACGCGTTCTCTGATGGGAGCAGCATTGGCGGCGTTTGCGCTGGTCGCGACCGCGCAGGAGCAGTTTCCGAGCCGCCCGATCACCATGGTGGTCGCGTTTCCGCCAGGCGGCGTCGCCGATACCACCGCCCGGCCGACCGCCGCGGCGATGGAAAAGGTACTGGGGCAGCCAGTGACGATCACCAACCGGCCCGGAGCGGGCGGAGCGGTGGGTAATGCGGTTACGGCGAACGCCAAGCCCGATGGCTACACCATTCTGATGGCGCTCTCGAGCATCTCGGTGATCCCGGCCGCCGATGAGCTGTTCAACCGCAAGCCCGCGTACTCGCTCGACCAATTGGTGCCGATCGCGCTGATCAGCGCGGATCCCACGATCCTGGTCGTGCATCCGTCCCTGCCGGTGAAATCGCTGCAGGATCTCGTCGCCCTCGCACGGGCGAAGCCGGGCGAGCTCAGTTTCTCCTCGTCCGGAATCTACGGTGCCCTGCACATGCCGATGGAGATGTTCCTGTACGCCTCGAAGGTCAAGATGCGCCACCTGCCGACGACCGGCGGCGGGCCGGCGCTCACGGCGGTGCTGGGTGGCCACGTCGAGTTGACGGCCGGTGGACCCGCCGCGATCAGCGGCCACGTCAAGTCCGGAAAGATCCGCCCGATTGTGAGCTGGGGCGCGGACCGCCATCCCTCGTATCCCGACATTCCAACGTTCCGGGAGCTGGGTTACAAGGACGTCGAGTATTACATCTGGGCCGGCCTGGTCGGTCCGCGCGGCATCCCGGACTCGGCGCTAGAGGCACTGCGCGCCGCGGCGAGCAAGGCCGTGGAGGATTCTGCCTTCAAGAAAACGATGGCGAGCGTGGGCTCGCTCGTGCAGTACAAGGATGCGCCCGAGTTCGGCAAGTATTGGGAGGCCGACGCCAAGCGTCTCGCGCGACTGGTGAAGATCGTCGGCAAGGTCGACGCCAAGAAATGACCGTGAGCGAGAAGCGGTGACCGGCGATCCGAACACGCGCGCGGAGGCGCCGGAAACGCAGGAGAAGCCCGGGGGGTTGCGCAGCGATCAGTTCTCCGGATTGATGTTGACCGCGCTCGCCCTTTACCTGGCATGGGCGAATCGCGACTACCCTCTGGGCACCCTGTCGGAGCCTGGACCCGGCTACTTGCCGCTCGCCCTGGCGATTTTTCTGGGAGCGATGGGCCTGCTGATCGCGCTCGGCGGCTCCCGCTCCTCGCGCCTCAAAACGATGCAATGGCCCGAGGCGACCCGTGCCGTGGTCATCGTGCTGGCCTGTGCCAGCGCGACGCTGCTGCTCGAGCCGCTCGGCTATCGCATCACGGTGATCATGCTTCTCATCTTCCTGCTGGGGGTGGTCGAGCGCAAGAACGCGCTCGCGGTGGCGCTGGTCGCGCTGGGATTCGGCTTCGGCTCTTTCTACGTCGTCGGCGATCTGCTGCACGTGCCGCTGCCGCGGAGCCCATGGGGCTTTTGACGCCGGAAGGCCGAAGTCGAAAGGCGAAAGGATGAAGAGCGCCGCGTTGCACGCATCACGTTTCAGCTTTCAGGAGCGGCGGGTCGATGGCTGAGACGCTGGAAGGGCTGCTGCTCGGCTTCTCGGTTGCGCTCTCTCCCTCGATCCTGGTGTACGCCTTCGCCGGCTGCCTCCTCGGCACGCTGGTCGGCATGATGCCGGGGCTCGGGCCGCTCGCCGGCATCAGTCTGCTCTTGCCGGCCACGTTCGGATTGAACCCGATCATCGCCATCGTGCTGCTCGCTGGCGTGTATTACGGCGCGATGTACGGCGGCTCGACCACCTCCATCCTGATGCGCATTCCGGGCGAAGCGGCCTCCGTCATGACCTGCGTCGACGGCTACGCGATGACTCAGAACGGGCGCGCCGGGCCCGCGCTCGCCATCGCTGCGATCGGCTCTTTCGTGGCCGGCACGGTCGGCGTGATCGGGCTGATGCTGCTCGCGCCGACGCTGGCGCAGTGGGCGCTGCGTTTCGGGCCGCCGGAGTACACGGCGCTGCTGCTGTTGGGGCTATTCATCCTCGCCTACATGAGCGGGGGCTCGACGCTGAAGACGCTGGCGATGGCGGCAGCGGGGCTGATGCTCGGCATGATCGGCATCGATGTCATGAGCGGCTACACGCGCTTCAACTTCGATATGGTCGAGCTGAGCGACGGGGTCGGAATCGTGCCGGTCGCAGTGGGGCTGTTCGGGGTCTCGGAGATCCTGCTGACCGCGGGCGCGACGACCATGCCCCCGGTTCAGCGGCCGAAGCTGCGCGATCTCGCCCCCTCGCGCGAGGAGCTCCGGCGCTCGGTCGGCCCGGTGTGCCGCGGCAGCGTGCTCGGGTTCCTGATCGGCATCATCCCAGGATCGGCGCACATCATCGCCTCGTTCGTGTCCTACGGGATCGAGCGCCGCGTGTCGAAGACTCCGGAGCGCTTCGGCAAAGGCGCGATCGAAGGCGTGGCGGGTCCGGAATCGGCCAACAACGGTGCGGCGAGCGGCGCTTTCGTGCCGATGCTGGCGCTCGGCATCCCCACCAGCCCCATCACTGCGGTGATGATCGCCGCCATCATGGTGCACGGTGTCCTGCCCGGACCGCTGCTGATCCAGCAGCAGCCCGAGCTCTTCTGGGGATTCGTGGCGAGCATGTACGTCGGCAACATCGTCCTGCTCATCCTCAACCTGCCGATGGTGGGCGTGTTCGTCAACCTGCTGCGCATTCCCTACAGCTATCTCTATCCGTGCATCCTGTGCTTTTGCATCCTCGGCACCTACTCGGTCAGCAACAGCATCACCGACGTGTGGATCCTGCTCGTCATGGGGGTCATCGGCTACGTTCTGCGCAAGTTCGGCTACGACCTCGCGCCGGTGGCACTGGGTCTGGTGCTCGCGCCGATGCTGGAGCTGTCGCTGCGCCAGTCGTTGTCGATGAGCGCGGGCGACTACGCTATATTCATCGAGCGGCCGATCGCGACGACGATGCTCGCGCTCGGGGTCGTGATATTCCTGCTCGCCATGAAGCCGCTGCTGTTCAAAGGAAAGAAGGACTGGCGTTCGGCGGTGGGCCTCGATAACGAGGTATGACGCGCGGCCGAGCCGTCTACTGCGGCGACGCCGCAACGCCTGTAGCGGCGATGCCGCTACCCGGCTGCCGTCCCGCTGCGCGCTCTGTGCTCAAATGGCACTCGACCAATGCACCGTTCGTGCGTACCGGCAGCGGCGGTTGGGTCGAGCAGCGCGCCAGTGCGAACCGGCAGCGCGGATGGAATGCGCATCCGCCCGGCGGATCGATCGGGTTCGGAAATGCAACACCGAGCTGCGAATCGGGAATACCGAGGCCGGGCTCGGGCGTCAGAACCGAATCGAGCAGTGCCTGCGTATAGGGGTGCTCGGGCTGGCGAAAGAGGCTCCCGGTATCCTTCTCCTCGACGATGCGCCCGAGATACATCACCGCCACGCGCGTTGCGAGATGCTCGACAACGGCCAGGTTGTGGCTGATCAGAATGTAGGTGACGCCGAGCTCCTTGCGCAGCTCGAGCAGCAAGTTGAGGATCTGCGACTGCACCGAAACATCGAGGGCGGAGGTCGGTTCGTCGCAGATGACCAGCTCCGGACGCATCACCAGGGCGCGCGCAATCGCCACGCGCTGGCGCTGCCCGCCCGAGAGCTGGTTCGGATAGCTGTCGGCATAGCGGCGCGCGAGACCGACCAGATCGAGAATGTCGGCTACGCGCTTCTTCTGCTCGGACGAACGGCCGACGCCATGCACGCGCAGCGGCAACGAAACGATGTCGGCGACCGTCTGGCGCGGGTTGAGCGACGAATACGGATCCTGAAAGATCGGCTGCACCCGCCTTGCCCGCTCGAGCCGCGGAATCGAGTACAGCGGCTGGCCCTCGAAAAGAATCTCGCCCGCGGTCGGCTGCAGCAGTCCCAGCAGCATTTTTGCGAGCGTGCTCTTGCCGCAGCCCGATTCGCCGACCAGGCCGAGAATCTCCCCCTTGTCGACGCGCAAGCTGACGCCGTTGACGGCCTTGAGCGTGCGGGCCGTCTGGAAAAGTGCGTGGCCGACACGAAACGTGCGTTCGGCGTCGCGGGTCTCGAGCAGTGCCGTCATGGCGCACCCGCGAGCTCATCGGGCGACAAAATGCAGCGCGCCGCGTGACCTCTCCAGTCTTCGACGAGTGCGATCTCGGCTTCGCATGCTTCGCGCCTGAACCCGCAGCGGCTGCGGAAGCTGCACCCGCTCATGCTCCCGATCAAGGAGGGCACCATCCCGGGGATGGAACCGAGCGGGCTGCCGCGCGCGACCTTGCCGGGCACCGGAATGCAGGCCATCAGGCCGCGTGTGTAGGGGTGGCGCGGCTGCCTGAAGATCTCGGCCGCGGTTCCCTGCTCGACGATTTGACCGGCGTACATCACGGCAACGCGGTCCGCCACTCTTGCGACGATCCCGAGGTCATGCGTGATCAGCACCAATCCCATGCCGAACTCGCGCCGCAATTGCGCGAGCAGGAGCAGGATCTGAGCCTGGATCGTCACGTCCAGCGCCGTGGTCGGCTCGTCCGCGATCATCAGGTCCGGCCCGCACATGAGCGCCATTGCGATCATCACGCGCTGGCGCAGCCCCCCGGAAAGTTGATGCGGGTACTGCGCCAGCCGGCTCGCCGCCGCCGTGATCCCGACCTTCTCGAGCAGAAACACCGCCCGCTCGCGCGCCTCGGCGCGCGTTGCCCGACGGTGCCGCACGAGCATCTCCGCGAGCTGATTGCCGATCGTGTACGCCGGATTGAGCGAGGTCATCGGCTCCTGGAAGATCATCGCCATGCGGTTGCCGCGCAGGTCGGCGAGCTCGTTGTCGCTCGCTTCGAGCAGATCGATTTCGGCAAGCGCGAGCCTGGTCGCGGCGCGTCGCGCCCGCCGCGGCAACAGCGCCATCAATGCAAGCGCCGTGAGCGACTTGCCGCATCCGGATTCGCCGACGATGCACAGCGTCTCGCCGCGCTGGACCGAAAACGTCACGCCGCGAACCGGGTGCAGCATCCCGGCCGCGAGCGGGATATCGACCACCAGGTCGCGGACCTCCAGCAGCGGCGTCATGCTGCTCGATGGCAAGCGGAGCGAACGCGACGGTCCACGTTCAATTGCGATTCTCCGGCGCCGCGATGTCGCGAATGCCGTCGCCGACCATGTTGACCGCCAGCACCAGCACCGAAAGCGCGATCCCGGGGATGACGATGACCCATGGCTCGAACAGCAGGTGCTCGCGCCCCTCCGCGATCATCAGGCCCCACGAGGGCAGCGGCGGCTGCACGCCTAAGCCCAGGAAGGAGAGCGCCGCCTCCAGCAGGATCGCATGCGCAACCTCGAAGGTAGCCACCACGATCAGATTGTTCAATACGTTGGGCAGCACTTCCGTGAGCACGATGCGCGGGGTCGAAGCGCCGACCGCGGCCGCGGCGGCGACATAATCGAGCGCGCGCACCTGTTGGGTGGCGCTGCGCATGACGACCGCGTAACGGTCCCAGAGCAACAAGCCCATGACCATGATGACTGCGGTAAGCGACCCCCCGACCAGCGATACCACCGCGAGCGCGACCAGGACGACCGGCATGGAAAGGCGCACGGCCAGTATGTAGCAGATTACGGAATCCACGCGCCCGCCGAAATAGCCGGCGCTCACGCCGAGCGCGGCGCCGATGATGCCGGACATGAGCGCGGTGAGCACCCCGATGAGGAGCGAAATGCGCGCGCCGTAGACGACCCGCGCAAGGTAGTCGCGCCCGAGCGCATCGGTACCGAGCGGATGCGCCCACGAGCCGCCGTCGAGAAATACCGGCGGCACGAGGCGATTGCTCAGGTTCTGAATATAGGGATCGTGCGACGTGACCAGCGGCGCCGCAAGCGCCAACCCTACGATCAGTGCGAGCACGACGCCGGCGATCACGAAGCTGCGGTGCCCGAGCATGCGCCGCAAACGAATCCTGCCGGGCGCGGGCGTCAGGGCGCGTTCGACATCTTCGATGGTGGCGGTTGCGACGCCGATGCCGTTTGCCATGACGGGTTCCTAATATCCGGACTAGGCGCCGCGAATGCGCGGATCGAGCCACGCGTTGATCAGGTCGGAGGCGAAAGTGAGCCAGACGTAGAACATCGACACCAGCAGCAGCACCGCCTGCACCACCGGAAAATCCTGGCGGCTGATCGACTGCCAGGCCAATTGGCCCACTCCCTGCATCGCGAACACTGTCTCGATCACCACCGAGCCCGACAGCATATGGCCGAACTGCACGGACGCCAGCGCGACCACGGGAATGGCCGCGTTGCGCAAGGCATGCTTGAACAGAACCGTGCCGTGCGTCAGACCCTTGGCATAGGCGGTGCGGATGTAATCGGAGGCGAGCACTTCGAGCATCCCCGAGCGCGTGAGCCGCATCACCGCCGGGGTGGAGTAGTAGCCGAGCACGAAGCTCGGCAGGATGTAGTGCAACCACGTGTCCGAGCCGCTGATCGGCAGCCAACGCAGGATCAGCCCGAACAGAATGATCAGCAGCAGCCCGAGCCAGAACGTCGGCAACGCCTGGCCGAGCACGGCAAGGGTCATCGCCACCCGATCGATGAGCGTGTTCGGCCGTAGCGCGGCGAGGACCCCGAGCGGAACGCCGATCACGAGCGAGATCAGCAGCCCCCAGCATGCGAGCGTGAGCGTGATCGGCAGGCGCTGCTCGATCAGCGTCCACACCCTTTCCGGATAGTAGAACGACTTGCCGAAGTCGCCGCTCGCGGCGCTGGAAGCCCAGTCCCAGTACTGCGTGATGAGCGGCCGATCGAGACCGAGCTGGGTGCGAATGCGCTGGATGTCCTCCCCGCTCGCCGACTCGCCCGCCATCGCCGTGGCGAGATCGCCCGACACGCGCAACGCCATGAATGCGACGAACGATACCGTCAGCGCGACCAGGATGGCGATCAGCAGCTTGTGCGCGGTGTACTTGAGCATGTCGTGCTCCCGCTCATTGTTGCCTCGCCCGATTTCGATGCCCGATCGCCTCGGGCGAAAACCCGGGGCGCTACTTCCAGCTCGCGCGGTACAGGTGCGGAATCTCGTCCGGTGTCGGCTGAAACTGCAGATCCTCCGTCATCGCATAGAAATAGGCATAGGAGAATAGCGGCAGCCAGTATGCATTGCGCGTGATGATCGCGTGCGCCTCGTCGTAGAGCGCCAGACGCTTGGCCGGATCCACTTCGGTGGCAGCTTTGTTGAGCAGCTCCGCCACTTTGGCATCCTGAGTCGTGTCATCTGGGCCCTTGCCGAAGAAATAGGCGGTCGAACGATCCACGTCGTTGATCGAAGAAGAGCCCCAGGCCATGAAGTTCATCGGCACCTCGCCC
>JBOIEI010000165.1:0-4360 GCA_050741055.1 Burkholderiales bacterium
CCCCCTATGTGCCCGGATTCGATCCGGAGCAGGGCGCGGGGTCGCTGCGCGTGCTCGCCCCGGTGGAGCCGGACAAGGGGCGCCTGTACGATCTCGGAAGCAATTCGCAGAACACCAATGGCAACAGCCTTGTGCTGCGCCTCGACTACGGGCGTGCACGCATACTCCTCACCGGCGATCTCAACCGCAATGCGCACCGTCGCCTGCTCGAGGCCTATACCGGCAGCCGGCTGGATTTCGCCCTGCGATGTGGCCAAGAGTTGCCATCACGGGTCCGACGACGTCTCGTATCAGTTCCTGGCGGCGACCGAGCCCTCGGCCACCATCATCAGCTCCGGCGATAGCGAACAGCACGCGCATCCGCGCCCGGCGATCGTGAGCGCCTCCGCGGTGACCGGGCACGTCAGCGTCGATGCCGACCGCTTACTCACGCCGCTCGTCTACTCGACCGAGATATCGCGCAGTTTCCGTGTCGGTCGAGTCGATGCGTTGACGTTATCCGGCAACACGCTGGATGCCGCGGCTCTGGCGGCAGCCAAGGCGCGCGTGGGCTACAAGCAGGTGAACGCGGGCGATCTGAAGCCGGCGAGCGGCTCGCGCCGGCTGGCGGGCTCCTACGTGGTCACGGGAATCGTGTACGGCCGGGTCAACGTGCGTACCGACGGCGATACGCTGCTGGGTGTGCGACGCTGAACGAGAAGAACAGCACCTGGGACTGGACGACGTTCAAGTCGCGCTTCTGAGGCGAATGGCTACTTGACGACGCCGAGCTCCAGGTTCGTCACCACGCTGCCTTCGGGCTGCGCCTCGACCGCGCCCGGCGCAGCCGTGCCGAGCCGGGCGGGTTCGATTTTCTTGGTCGCGCGCAACGCCTGCGCGATTGCCTCGCCGCGCTGCTGCGCGAGCTCGGTAAGCGCGGCGTCGTCGACCGGCCGTGCCTCGATCAGCCGCCGCACCATGGCACGTGCGACGCGAATGTCTCCGATGGCCGGCGCGCTCGTGGCCGGCTTGGCGGCCGCGTCCGCAGGCGCGTCCGTGGCGCCAGTGCCTGCCGCATTCGCCGAGGCCTCCGGCTTTGGGGCGGGCGCCGGCTCCGCGGCCGGCTTCGCTTCGCTGCTGGCGGCAGCCGGTAAGCCGGCACCGGACTTCGGCTTGCGCTTCGCCACCTCCGCGCGCAGGTCGCGTGCGGCAGGAAAGCCGAACGCGTCCGTGAAGGTCTCCGCGATGGCGCTGCGGATGCGCGAGCTGCCGTAGTCGAGCGGCCCGGGGGACTCGCCGGGATCGAGTTTAATGCCGGCGCGCGCGAGCACATCGCGCCGCACCGCGGCCGACTGCAACGCTTCCCGGTCGGCTTGCGGCGCATAGGTGGGATTCACGGTGAGCTTGAGCTCGGGCCGCTTCCCGAGCGCCTCGGCGACCGTCTCCAGATGCACGCGTTCGGGCGGCGCGATGCGTGCGCTGCCGGGATCGAAGCGGATGGAGGAGAGCTCTTCGGCGCTGGCGCCGCCGCCGAGAATGGCCGCGAGTGCGCGGAATGGCGCGGTCACGATGCGGCCGAGCAGGTTGCCGAGCGCTTTCCATACCACGGCGGCGATGCTGAACTGCGGATCGTCGAGGCTGCCGGAAACCGGCAATCCGATATCGATGCGACCCTTATCGTCCCTGAGGATGGCGATCGCCAATTCCAGCGGCAGATCGAGCGCCGACGGGCTCTCGACTCGCTCGCCCAGCGCGAGCTTGTCGACGACGATCTTGTTCTCGCCCACGAGCTGGCTGTTCTTGATGCGGTAGTGCAGATCCATCGACAGCTTGCCGGAAGCGATCCGATAACCGGCGAACTTGGCCGCATACGGCGTCAGGTCGGTCATTTCGAGGTTGCGAAAATCCAGGTTCACATTGGTGAAGACCTTCGGCTTGAACAGATTCATGCTGCCGCGAATCTGGGCCGAGCCGAACTCGTCCACGCGCGCGTCGAGCTCCATCCGGGCGCGCGTGTCGGCCGCGGTGGAAATGCCGGTCACGACACCCTGCAGCTCGTGCATGCGCGTGTGGAATTGCGGCGTCAGGCTCAAGTCGGAGAACTCGAGCACCGAGTTGTCCAGGCGCGCGCGTGAGATCACGATCGGAAACGCATCGGCGGCATCGCCTGCATCGGCCGCGCGTTTCGCGCCTGCATCGGTGGGCGGGGATTTCGAAGCCGCAGCCGCGTTAGACGTTGCTGATGGCGCTTGCGGGCGCAGCAGCTTGCCGACGTTGACGCTCTGGTCTTCGGCGATCAAAAGGCGCGTGGCGAGCTTGTCGAGCCGCAGGTCCGGGATCTCCAGACGATTGGGGCCAAGAGTCAGCCGCGTCTGCGCGGCGCGCAGCGTTTCGATCGACAGGAACGGCTGCGCCGGCTCGGTCTCCTCGACGATGACCTTGTCCAGCCCCAGCTCGCCCTCGAACACGAAATCCGCGCCGGCTGCTTGGGTGAATCCATAGCGCAGGCGCCCGTCGGCGGACGCGAGTGCCGACACGATCTGCACCCGCGCGTAGCGGGCGGCGTAGGGCTGCAGCGGCGTTAACGACAGCCCGGTCAGCTTCACCTTGAGATCGGCTGCATATGTGCGTGCGTGGACGCTTCCCGCGACATTGAACTGACCGCCGTCCTTGATGCGTCCGCTGAGCTGAAGCTGCATCGGCTTGGCGCCGTCGGTGCTTGCATTGCGCACACGAGCGTTCAGCTGCTGCAGCTCGACGGCAAGCGGCGGCTCCTGGCGTCGATCGGTGAAGGTGCCGCCGAGATTGCCGAGCTCGATGGCATTCACCACGACCTGCCACGGCGCCGCCGCCTGCGCGGGTTTCGCCTGCGCCGGCGTTGCGCCTGAACCGAATGCGGCTACGAGAGCATCCCAGTTCGACTTTCCTGCTGCGGCCAGCGTGACTGCGGCATGGACGTCGGCAACAGCGACATTCTCGACGCTCAAGGTGCGGCTGCCGGTCGAGGCGGCTGCGCCGGCGAGCTCGGCGCGCGCCAGGCGCGCGAGCTCGTTGCCGCTGGCGGGGTCGCGCACCAGCGCCGATTGGATCGCGCCGCCCAAGCCATCGATACGAACGCTCGGGTTGTTCGCGCCCGGTTCGAATGCGACCGTTTGCGCACGCGCGGTCGCCGAACCGATTTCGATGGCGTTCTTTGCGTCCTTGCTCAGGCGCGCTGCGATGCCGTTCGCTTCGAGCGCAAAGGCGGTGCCTTCGACTGCGAACCCGGCACCTTCGGCGCGTGCGCCGCCGTTCTCGCTGGCGCTGATCCGAACCGATTCGATGGCGGCGACGGCCTTGCCGGCCTGCCAGCGGTCATCGCCTTGCCCTAGATCGATCGATGCGAGCGCCGCGTCGACGCCTTTGGCATCGAGCTCGATGCCGCTGGCGGCGAGCTTTGCGTTGACGCCGGCAGCCTTCAGCGCCGCTTGCGTGCCCTCGAGCTGTTGCTCGCCGGTGCGCAGGGCGAGCTTGGCCATCGCACTCTGGACGTTCGCAAGCGTGATCGCATTCGCCGCGCTCGAATAGGTCGCCTCCGCGCTCGTTTCGAATGCAATGCCGGCAACCGATACCTCGGAGGCGGACTCGACCCGCCGATCGGCATAGGAGAATGCCGAATCGGTAACGACCAGCCGGCCGATGCGGCCGCTCCAGGGCTGGGCATTCGCGGCTGCGGTTGCCGGCGTTTCGGTCTGCGGGGCAGATGCTGAGGCAGACGCCGCGGCAGGTGCTGAGGCAGACGCCGCGGCAGGTGCTGGGGCAGACGCCGCGGCAGGTGCTGGGGCAGGTGCTGGGGCAGATGTCGGGGCAGGTGTCGAGTTAGGCGCCGGCGCAGGTTCTGAGGCGGCGTCCGGCGCTCTCGGGATGGCGCCCGACCAGTTGCCGGACCCATCGGCGCCCACCTCCAGCGCGAGTGCCGCGTGCGCGATCTCCAGGCGCTCGAGTGCGAACGTGCGTGCAGCGAGATCCAACGTACCGCCGCTCAGCTGCAAGCTCTCGAGCTGCGCGAACGGCTCACGCGCAGCACGATTCACCAGCGCCAGGTCCGCAATGCGCGCTTGCAGGTTCGACATCGTGAACGCGGCCGCACCCCCTGCCAACGCGCTGTCGTAATCGAAGGACAGGTCGAGCGTGCCGGCGGCGCGCTCCAGCGCAATGCGGTTGCCGAGCCAACGCGCCAGGGTCGTAAAGCTCCAGCCTTGCAGGGCGAGCCGTCCCTTGGACGCGATCGGGTTGATGGAGACTTCGCCGTTCCATTCGATACGTTCGCCGTCCGGCGAACGGGCCGTCAGCTTGTAGGGCGCGGTGTCGGAGGCTTCGGTCGTGAGCTCGGTAAGCTCGA
>JBOIEI010000166.1:0-3560 GCA_050741055.1 Burkholderiales bacterium
CGGTACACGCGCGGGCTGCTGGCGAAATACATGAAGCTCGTTTCTTCGGCGGCGCAGGGCGCAGTGACGGACTGACGTTCGGGGAAGCCGGCAGCGCGGCCCGAAGGCGCTCAACGCAGCAAGGGCAGCGCGCCGGACAGGATGATCAGCCCCAGCGCGATCAGCACCGGCGGCAGCAGGACGTGGCCATAACGCCGAGTCCGGCTGCCGATCAGCGGATTGTTCACGACCAGGTAGCCGAGGGCACACCATACGAGCGTCATGACGACGAACACGGCAACGTAGATTGCAATCGCGGAAGGCGTGGACGCAAAGAGCGGAATGTAGACGCCGAGGTTGTCGCCCCCGTTCGCCAGCGTAACGCCAGCCACGGCAAGCGCCTGCGCTGCGAATCCGCTATCCGGCTTGTCCTTCAAGCTGCCTGAAATGCCCTCTTCCGTACCGTCCTCCTCGCTATTCTTGCGAACCAGCGCGGGCAGCAGGCGCAGCCCCAGAACCAGCGGCACCAAACCCAAGAGCGCAATCCAATCCGCCGGCACGGCAAGGGCGAGCATCCCGGCCGCACCGCTCACGAGCGCCAACGCGGCGGTGCCCAGAAGACGGCCGGCGACGATCGCGCCGGCCCGCATGCGCGGATCGGCGAAGAACACCGCCAGCAGCAGCAAATCGTCGATGTCGGTCGACGCATAGACGAGCGCGGCGATGACGATCAGCGACGCGATGGATTCGGGCATTGTGGTTGGTTTCGACCGTTCCGGGGCAGCGCCCGCATTCTAGTGAATCGGCGGGCTGTCCCCGGAATCCCTCTACCTCTGCCTCTGCCTCTGTCGTTGTCGGGCGCACCGGATGCGGCGTCGATACACTGTATCTTTCCGCGGCAGCCGAGGCCACGCCATGCCGAACCGACTCGCAAGCGAAACCAGCCCATACCTGCAGCAACACGCGGACAATCCCGTCGATTGGTATCCGTGGGGCGAGGAGGCGCTCGCGCGGGCGCGCGCCGAAGACAAGCCAATGCTGCTCTCGATCGGTTACTCGGCGTGCCACTGGTGCCACGTGATGGCGCACGAGTCGTTCGAGGACGCGGCGGTCGCAGCGCTGATGAATCGCCTCTACGTGAACATCAAGGTCGATCGCGAGGAGCGCCCCGACCTCGACCAGATCTACCAGAGCGCGCATTACCTGCTCACGCGCCGCAGCGGCGGCTGGCCGCTCACGCTCTTCCTCACCCCCGACCAGGTTGCGTTCGCCGGCGGCACGTATTTTCCGAAGGAGCCACGCCATGGCATGCCGGGCTTCAGAGATCTGCTCGCGCGCATCGAAACCGTCTTTCGCACACATCGCGCCGAGATCGCGCAGCAGAATGCCTCGCTCGTGCAGGCGCTCGCAGCTGCGGTGCCGCAGGCTGCAGCGGGCGTTGGGGCCGCGCTCGACGCCAGTCCGATCGAACTGGCCGTAGGCGAGCTTTCGCGCCTGTTCGACCCGCGCGACGGCGGCCTGGGCCAGGCGCCCAAGTTTCCGCATCCGTACGAATTCGACTTTCTGCTGCGCCGGCACACGGCCGGCGACGACACGCTGGAGATGGTCACGACGACCCTCTCGCACATGACGCAAGGCGGCATCTTCGATCAGATCGGCGGCGGCTTCTGTCGCTACTCGGTCGACGCGCAATGGACCATCCCGCACTTCGAGAAGATGCTCTACGACAACGGGCCGCTGCTCGCGCTCTACGCCGACGCCTGGCGCGCGACCGGCGAACCGCTGTTTGCGCGCGTGGCGGAGCAGACCGCCGGCTGGGTCATGCGCGAGATGCAGTCGCCCGCGGGCGGTTACTACTCGAGCCTCGATGCGGACTCCGAGCACGAAGAAGGCAAGTACTACGTCTGGACGGCCGATGAAGTGCGCGCCTGCCTGAGCGATGCGCAATGGTCGGTGGTCGAGCCGCACTACGGGCTCGACCGGCCACCCAACTTCGAGCATCGCCATTGGCACCTGCGGGTCTCGACGCCGCTTGCCGATGTCGCGCAGCAGACGCGCCGCACGCTCGACGAATGCCAGGCGCTGCTCGATGAAGCGCGCGCGAAGCTCTTCGCCCGGCGCGAGGAGCGCGTGCGGCCGGGGCGCGACGAGAAGATCCTGACGAGCTGGAATGCGCTCATGGTGCGTGGCATGGCGCGCGCCGGGCTCGAATTCGAGCGCGCCGACTGGATCGCCTCGGCGCAAGGCTCGGTGGATTTCATCCGCTCGACCCTGTGGCGCGATGGGCGCCTGCACGCTACGCATCGCGACGGCAAGACTCACCTCAACGCCTACCTGGACGATTACGCGTTCCTGCTCGATGCGCTGATCGTGCTCATGCAGGCCCAGTTTCGCGGTGAAGACCTCGACTTCGCCCGGGCCCTCGCAGACGCGATGCTGGAACGCTTCGAGGACACGGACGCCGGCGGCTTCTTCTTCACCAGCCACGATCACGAGCAGCTCATCCAGCGCACCAAGCCCGGACACGACAATGCAACGCCGGCGGGCAACGGCGTGGCGGCCGTTGGCTTGCAACGACTCGGGCACCTCCTCGGGGAGACGCGCTATCTCGACTCGGCCGCCCGTACGTTGCGACTCTTGTGGCCGCAACTGCAGGCGCATCCGAGCGCGGCGGCCACCGTGCTGGTCGCGCTGGAAGAATATCTGGGCTCACCGACCAGCGTCGTGCTGCGGGGCCCTGCGGGCGCGATGTCTCCCTGGCAGGCGTCGTTGCGGCGGCGCTACTGGCCGCACGTCATCGCGCTTTCGATACCGAACGGCGCCGGCACGCTGCCGCGCACGCTTTCGCATCCGGATTCGGAACAGGTCAACGCCTGGATTTGCCGCGGCGTTAGTTGCCTGCCGCCGCTGGACGATCCTGCGCGGCTGCACCAGATGCTGGAGCGCGACTCGACGCGCTAAAATTGGCGCTGCATTCCGCTTGACCGAATACACAATAGGGAGCATCCATGAAGCAAATGTTCATTGCGCTCGCCGCCGCGGCCGGCATACTCGGCACGGGCGCTGCGCAGGCTGCCGATGCGAAGGCCGCCGAAGCATTGATGAAGAAGAATGCCTGTAGCGCCTGCCACGCCATCGACAAGAAGATGGTGGGCCCGGCGTACAAGGACGTAGCGGCGAAGTATCGCGGGCAGAAGGACATCGCGCCGAAGCTGGTGGAGAAGGTGAAGAAGGGCGGCGTGGGCGTGTGGGGGCAGGTGCCGATGCCGCCGAACCCCAACGTCAGCGAAGCCGACGCAAAGGTGTTGGTCGATTGGATTCTTTTGCTGAAGTAAGTCTCTTGAGGAGGCGCTGGGCGCGCGCGAATACGTGGACGCGGTGGTCACGACGCAGCCCGAAGCGCTCTCGATCGCGGACGGAGTATGCAAGATCCTCGACGAGGAGGCCAAGCGCCAGCTCGATTCGTTGCTGCGCCGGCCGGATCGGCTGCGCACGCGCACCGACTTGCGTTGACGGCGATGTGAGGCGCTTTGCATAATCCGGCGTCGCATCACAACGCTACGCAGAGGCCATCATGACTT
>JBOIEI010000167.1:0-18019 GCA_050741055.1 Burkholderiales bacterium
GCGCCCGCCCGCGTACAGCGACGGGCGCGGCACTAGTGTACGCGAGAGCGCCCTAGCGGGCACTCTCGCATGCGCCGCGCGTTAGTTGGGTTAGCCGAGCTCGACCGGCACGAAGATCTGGGTGCGGCCCGCGGGAGAATTGCGCTGCACCAGCAAGGCCGCATGCTTGCCCGCCTTCTCGATTGCGGCGCGCAACTCGTCGGCGCTCTTGACCGGCGTGCCGTTGACCGAAAGGATCACGTCCCCGGGCGCTATGCCCGCCGCGGCCGCTGCCCCGGTGGACTGCTCGACCACGAGCCCGCCGCTCACTCCGGTTTCGCTGCCTTCGCTCGGCGTGAGCGGACGCACCGCGACGCCGAGGCGCGGTTGCTCGGCGCTCTGAGGATTGCTCTGCGCAACCTGCGCCTGCGGCGATTCGCCGACCACTACTTTGAGGTTCTTCGTTTCGCCCTTGCGCCAGACACGGATGGTGGCGGTTTCTCCTGGGCGCACGTCGCCGACCGCGAGCGGCAATTCGGCCGAGCTCTTGATCTCCTTGCCGTTGAAACCGATCACGACGTCACCGGCCTGCACGCCCGCCTTCTGCGCCGGGCTGTCGGGCGTGACCACGGTCACGAGCGCGCCCTCCGCGCGCTTCATTCCGAAAGACTCGGCGAGGCTTTGATTCACTTCCTGGATGGTGACGCCCAGATGCCCGCGCGTGACCTTGCCATACTGTTGCAGCTGGTCCTTCACCTTGATCGCGACCTCGATCGGAATCGCGAAGGAGAGACCCTGGTAGCCGCCCGTGCGGCTGTAGATCTGCGAGTTGATACCGACCACCTCGCCCTGCATGTTGAACAGCGGTCCGCCCGAGTTGCCGGGATTGACCGCCACGTCGGTCTGGATGAACGGAACGTACGCGCCGTCGGGCAGCGAACGCCACTTGGCGCTGACGATTCCGGAGGTCACGCTATTCTCGAACCCATACGGCGATCCGATGGCAGCGACCCACTCGCCGACTCTCAGATCGGACGCATCTCCCAGCCGCACGCTCGGCAGTCCGGCCGCATCGATCTTCAGCAACGCGATGTCAGTGGGCGGGTCGACACCGAGCACCTTGGCGCGAAACTCGCGCTTGTCGGTAAGCTTGACCGTCACTTCCTTGGCGTTGGCGACCACATGCGCATTAGTCAATACCAGGCCGTCGGAACCGATGATGAAGCCCGATCCCATTCCTCGCACCGGCGCACGCTCCTGTGGAATGGGCACGCCAAACCGGCGGAAGAACTCGTAAAACGGATCGCCCGGCGCGAGCTGAGGACCTTGCGGGGTCTGGCCCACGACGCTGATATTCACTACCGCCGGACCGTTGCGTTCGACGATGGCGGTGAAATCGGGCAGCAGTGCCGGCGAGCCGCCGCGCTGCTTCGATGCGGCCGCGGCATGCGCCTCTGTGGGCTGAAACCATCCGAGCACATCGGAATGAACAACCGCGGTCCCTGCGCCGGCGACGAATCCCGCCGCAACCAGGCCGACCGCAATCAGCTTGCGGTTCATGACGAACTCCTCGAGCTTCTTAATAAAGGACGAAGCGCTCGCGCACGAGCGCGACCCCGGGGACGAAGCGCCCGCGCGCGAACGCGACTGCGCCGGCATCGGGTGCTTATCGATGCACACTAAGGCAATCCATACACCGTCGAAGTTCCATGCCATGCACGCACGTCGCGGGCCTCAGTCGCACGATTGACACGCGCATCGGCGCCGCGCGCCTGCACGATTGTGTTACGGCACGATTACGACACGCTGACGAGCCGGGCCGCCATCGAAACCGACGCCGCCACGCCGGATACCGTATGCGTTCGTCACGCGCCGTGCGGACGCCGGCCTTTGGCGAGGTGGTGCTGATCGAGTATTTAGCCGAGCTGATCGGGCGGCAGCGGCGGCGAGGCGGCGGCCATGGCCGGCGCGTCTGCATCCGACTCGATCAGCGCACTATCGCGCGGGTGGCCGGCTTCGAGCCATTCCTGCCATACGCCCAGCAACACCGCCAGGACCACCGGCCCCAGGAACAATCCCACCGGCCCGAATGCGACCAGCCCGCCGAGCACACCGAACATCACCAGCAGGAACGGGATGCGCGTCGCGCTGCTGATGACGAGGGGTCGGATGAGGTTGTCGACCGCGCTCACTACCAGCGCACCCCACAGCAGCAGGCCTACGCCGGCCATGGTATGCCCGGTCAACAGCAGCCATACGCCCGCCGAGCCCCACACGAACGGCGTGCCGAAAGGAATCAGTGCGATCAAGCCGGTGAGCGCACCGAGCAGCACGGGCGCCTGCAGCCCCGCCACCCAGTAGCCCAGTCCAGCCAACGCGCCTTGCACGACCGCGGTGAGCACGATTCCGTACACGACCGCCTTGGTGGTATCGGCGACCGCCTTCACGTAGCCGTGCGAGCGATAGCCGAGAAACCGGCGCAGGATCTGGCGCGCCTGCTCGGTGAGCCCGTCACCGTCGCGGTAGAAGAAGAACACGGTCAACAGCGCGAAGCCCATGTTGGCGACGAAGTGGCCCACGCCGCCGGCGAGCGTGCCGATCTTGCCCAGCCATGGATCGAGCCACTGCAGCAGCTCGGCACGCAACGCGGCGCGGTCGTTCGAGAACCGGTCGAGGATCGACTGCAGTTGCTCTCCCAGCCACGGGATCTGCTGGACGAACTCGGGCAGGCGCAACGTGCTCAACGCGAGCTCGTCGCGCACCAGAGTGTAGGCGGTACCGACTTCGGTGCGCAGAACCTCGATCAGCCACATCATCGGTGCGACGAAGGCCGCCGCCAGCGCGATGGTCATGGCGAGCGCGGTGAGATTGGGCATCTCGGGCGCCAGGCGCACCAGGCGCGCATACACGGGCCAAGTGACGAAGGCGAGTATCCCGGCCCAGGCGACCGGCACGAAGAAGTAGTGCAGCACCTGGTACGAGAGCAACAGCAGGCCGCCGAGGAACAGGGCCAATATGGCGCGCCGGGTCAGCGCGCGCAGGGTCTGGTCTTCCATGGCAAGCGCGGCCGTATGCGCACGGCGGGCAGTCGATCGGAAAAAGGTCCACGGATCATAACCCAGCGCCGCCTTGGGGTCAGGACTGTCTTGCATGTTGCAGCGGCGCTCGCATCAGCCGCAGGGCTCGCTGCAAGATGCAAGGCCTGACCCCACGCGGCTGGCCGTCATTGCGGCCGGCTCGCTGATCCGATCGTCGCTTCAGACCCGGACGCCGCGACGATCACAACTATGCGAGCATGATTCGAAGTGAGTCACCGGCGCGGGCACCGGCAGCTTTCGAAGTGTGCCTCTAGCAAGCGACAGGCCCGAGCGATTGCGTTGCGTTTCGAAGTCGCGTCGCGCATACTCGACCGCACGAATCCCTCGCCTGCAAGCCGCGCGCAGCCGCCTTATGACAACGCCATGACGAGCCGGCAGCGATTCGATTCTGCGCTCGCGAGCGCCCGACCTGTTTCTCGGAGATATGCAATGGCTACCGGTACCGTGAAGTTCTTCAACACCACCAAGGGATTTGGTTTCATCCAGCCATCCGACGGATCGAAGGATGTGTTCGTGCACATTTCGGCCGTGGAACGTTCCGGCCTGGCCGGCCTGTCCGAGAACCAGCAGGTGAGTTTCGAGCTCGAGCGCGGACGCGACGGGCGTGTCTCCGCAGTCAACCTGCGCGCCATGTAGCAACGCGCCACGGACCGCGCGTGCGCATGCCAGCCGCGGCGCGCACGGCGGCCCCGAAAAGGCTGCGCGCACGCAGCCGAAGCAGACCCAGCGCGAACGCCCCACCCCCCGAAGTTCACCGCCATGACGAGCATCCCCGCGCCCTATGCGGCGCCAGCGCCGCCGCTCGCAATCTCCCACGCGGCATAGCCGGCGCAGACTCAAGGCAGTGGCGGCGAAGCCCTGAACGAAATTCCGCCCGAGCCTCGAGGCGCAGGCATCGCGGCTGTTGCGACCGCGTCTCGCGTGCCTTATTTTCCTGCCGTGAGCCGTGCGCAGCTGCGCGCGGGCGTTGCGTGATATCGAGGAGAGCGCATGTCGGCCGCCGCAGAGGGCGACATCGTAGCCGCATGCATGGCCCGGGCACGCGCCAGGCCCAGGCGCGTGGTTTTTCCCGAAGGCGATGACGAGCGCATCGTCGCCGCGGCGCGCGCGCTCGCCGACCAGTCGATCGCCAAGCCTGTCGTGCTCGGCACGGACGAGGCGATCACCGCTGCCGCCGCCCGCGCCGGCGTGTCCCTGGACGGCATCGAGCGGCGCGATCCGGAGCGCAGCGAGCACCTTGCCGCGTACGCAGGCTTGTATGCGAACGCCCGTGGCGGCACGCACGCGCGGCTCGCGCAACGCGCCGTCCGCAAGCCGCTGTTCCACGCCGGCATGATGGTGAAGAGCGCGCACGCGGATGCCATGATCGCAGGTGCGTCGACGACCACAGGACGCGTGATCGAGGCAGGGCTTCTCACCGTGGGCCTCGCGCCCGGAATCCGCACGCCATCGAGCTTTTTCCTCATGCTGGTGCCGCAGGAGGGCCGCAGCCGGGCGTTCGTATTCGCTGACTGCGCGGTCAACGTCGAGCCGGATGCACAGGCGCTGGCCGATATCGCACTGGCTTCCGCGGCAAGCTGCCGCGCCGTGCTCGGCGAAGAAGCGCGCGTCGCGCTGCTCTCCTTCTCCACCAAGGGCAGCGCCCGGCACGCACGTATCGACAAGATCGTACAGGCGCTCGAGCTCGTGCGCGCGCAGGCGCCGGATCTGGCGATCGACGGTGAGCTGCAGGCCGACGCCGCATTGGTGCCGCGGGTGGCGCAGAAAAAGATGAGCGGCGAGAGCGCCGTGGCGGGGCGCGCCAACGTGCTCGTCTTTCCCGACCTCGATGCCGGCAACATCGGCTACAAGCTCACGCAGTGCATGGCCGGGGCAAGGGCGATCGGCCCCATCCTGCAAGGCTTCGCCCGGCCGCTGAGCGATCTGTCGCGCGGCGCCTCGGTCGAGGAGATCGTTGCGACCACGGCGTTGGTGCTTGCGAGCAGCGGGTAGCACCCCGCCTTATATGGTCACCTCCCGCGTGGTGTCTCGCGAGCGCTAGCGCCGCTCGATCGGCACGTATTCCCGCGGCGGCGCGCCGTCGTAGAGCGTGAGCGGCCGCAGCAGGATGTTGTTCTCGATCTGCTCCAGCACCTGCACGGTCCAGCCGGGCACCCGCCCGACCGCGAAGATCGGCACGAACAGGTCCTCGGCAATGCGGTTGAGGAAGTAGACCACGCCGGCGTAGAAATCGACATTGACGTTCACGCCGTGGCGCGCGTAAGGCTGCATCGCAGCCACCACCGCCTCGAGAATCTGGTACCACTTGGGCTGGCCCATCTCACGCGACAGCCGCTCCACGCCCGCTCGCATGTGGCGCGCGCGCGGGTCCTCGGCCCGATACACGCGGTGGCCGAAGCCCATGACCGGCTCCTTGTTCGCCCGCTTGCCTTTGACGTATTCGGCGGCCTGCGACGGCTCGCCGATCTCCTGCGCCATGCGCATGACGTTTTCGGCCGCGCCCCCGTGCGCCGGCCCGGCCAGCGCCGCCACGGCCGCGGTTACGGCGCCGTGCAGATCGGCATCGGTTCCCGCCACCACGCGCGCGGCGAACGAAGACGCGTTCGAGCCGTGTTCGGCGTGCAGCACCATGTCGATGTCCATCAGCCGTGCCGTATCCGCACTGGGTGCGGTGCCCTTGAGCATGTAGAGAAAGTTGGCTGCGTGAGCGAGGCGCGCATCGGGCGCGACCGGCTCGCGTCCATTGCGGATGTGCTCGTGCGCCGCCACGATCATCGGCACCTGCGAGGTGAGCCGGACGCCCTTGCGCAGGGTCGCCTCGGGCGACTTGTCGGCGGTCTCCGGGTCGAACGCCGCAAGGGCGGAGACGCAGGTGCGCAGTACGTCCATCGGATGCGCAGCCTGCACCGTGCCGATGATGTCGTAGATCGGGCCCGGCAGCGTGCGCGCGGCCTTCAACTCGGCGTCGAACCGATCGAGCTCGGTGCGCGTCGGCAGGGCGCCCTTCAACAGCAGGTGGCAGGTCTCCTCGAAGCTCGACTGCTGCGCCAGATCGTGGATCGAATAGCCGCGGTAGCGCAGCTCGCCGGCGCGCCCGTCGATGTAGCACACGCGCGAGCGATCGAAGTACACGCCCTTCAACCCGCGGTGGATCTCGATTCTCTCGGCCGACTCGTCCATGGCAGCTCCTTCGCGCGTCACTTGATCACGGTCACAGGCACCTCGGCCATGTGCGCCACCTTGGCCGCGACCGAGCCGAGCACCAGCGAATGAACGCGCCCATGACTGCTCGCGCCCATCACGATGGCATCGCAGCCGCACTTCTGCGCATATTCGACCAGCGCCTCGGCCGGGCGGCCGATGGCGATCTCTGTGTCGTAGCGCACTGCGGCCTCATCCACCATCGCGCGCGCCGGTGCGAGCACCTCCCGTCCCGCGGCCAGGTGCTGCTCCAGCACCTCCTCCGCGGTCAGCAGGTTGCTGACCTCGCCGCTCATCGCCGGCGGCTGGACATTGACCAGCACGATCCGCGCGTCACCAAGCCGGCGCGCCATGTCGAGCGCGTAGCGCACGGCATTCTCGGCGTGCTCGGAACCATCGTACGCAACCAGCATCGTATACACGACACCTCCGTCCCTGCGCGGGGCCGATCTGTGCGACCGGCTCCTGCGATCCTACCGCGTGTGCATGCAAGCCGCCAAATGGGCAAGCGATCATGTCGGAATCCATCCTGGTACTGAACGCCGGATCGTCCAGTATCAAGTTCGCGCTCTACAAAGTGCACGGTGCTCGGCTCGGAGAACGGGTGCTCGGCGGTCAGGTCGCCGGCATTCGCGACAAGCCGCAGCTAAACGTAACCGATGCGAACGGCCGCCGCAGCGTGCGGCTTCAGCGCGCCGCGGCGCCGGCAACCGCGCCCGCCCAGGCGCCCACACAGGCGCTTGGGCGGCTGCTCGACTGGCTGCAGACAGAGCTCGCCGGTGAGCGCCTGAGGGCCATCGGGCATCGGGTCGTCCACGGCGGAGAGCGTTTCGCGGCGCCGGTGCGAATCGACGACGAGGCGATCCGGGCCTTGCAGTCCCTGGTGCCGATCGCCCGGCTGCATCAACCGTACGAGATCGACGCGATTCTCGCCTTGTGCCGGCGCCGGCCCGGTATGCCGCAGGTCGCTTGCTTCGATACCGCGTTTCACCGCACGTTGCCGACCGTGGCGCAGCTTTTCCCGTTGCCCCGCGCGATCATCGACTCGGGCGTGCGCCGCTACGGCTTCCACGGCTTGTCGTATGCCTACATCGCGACCCGGCTGCCCGCGCTGCTCGCAGACCATCCGATCGCGGCGGAGCGTGCCCGGGTCGTCGTCGCGCATCTGGGAAGCGGCTCGAGCCTGTGTGCGCTGCGCGGCGGCCAAAGCATCGCCACAACCATGGGGTTTACCGCGCTCGACGGCCTGATGATGGCCACGCGCGCCGGCAGCGTCGACCCCGGCATTCTGCTCTACCTCATGCAGGAGCGCGGCATGAGCGCGCAGCAGGTGAGCGATATGCTGTATCACCGCTCCGGGCTGCTCGGCGTATCGGGCAAGAGTGCGAACATGAGCGAGCTGCTCGCCTGCGACGACGCCGATGCGCGCGAAGCGGTGGCGCTCTACGTCTACTGCCTGGTGCGCGAAGCCGGCGCGCTGATCGCCTGCCTCGGCGGGATCGACGGGCTGGTGTTCACCGCGGGCATCGGCGAGCACGTGGCCCCCGTGCGCGAGCGGGTGTGCGCCGAGCTTTCATGGCTCGGCATCGTGCTCGATGCGGAAGCGAATGCGCGCCACCAAACCCGCATCAGCGCCGCGGCCAGCGCGATCCCGGTGTGGGTCGTCCCGACCGACGAGGAGCTGATGATCGCGCGCGAAACGCTGCGCCTGACTGCCGCCCCGCCGTGACCGCGCACGCGAAAGGTGGGAGCGTAGGTGCGGATGCTATAGTGCGCGCACCGCACTCACCGCAGGACCCGCGCTGAATCCCGACGTACTTCTGCTCGCCGCCGTGGCGTTCCTGCTCGCCGGCTTCGTCAAGGGCGTGATCGGCATGGGCATGCCGACAGTATCGCTGGCGTTGCTCTTGCTCGGAATGGGCTTGCCGGCGGCGGTACAGATCATGGTCGTGCCCACCGTGGTGACCAACGTCTGGCAAGCGCTCATCGGCGACGGCTTCGGCCGCCTGGTACGGCGTTTCCACGCGCTGCTCCTGGCCACTGCGGGCGGGGTATGGATCGGCTACGCGGTGTTCTTCCGCACCAATCCGAAGGCGATGACCGCCGTGCTCGGCGCCGCCATCGGCATCTATGCGCTGAGCGGCCTCTCCGGCATACCGCTGATGCCGCGGGTGCGGCGCGAAGCGATCGCCTCGCCGGTGGTCGGGATCGCGACCGGTGTGCTGGCCGGCGCCACCGGCAACATCTCCATGCCGGCGCTGGCCTACCTGAACCGGCTCGGGCTACCGCGCAACGACATCGTGCAGATGCTGGGGATCCTGTTCACGCTGGGCGCTGCAATGCTCGGCCTGATGCTGGCCGGTCACGGCGACTACAGTGCCGAGCTGCTGCTGGTCTCCGCACTGGCTGTCGTTCCCGGCGTCGCCGGCATGCTGCTCGGTCAGCGCGTGCGCGGGCGCCTGTCCGAACGCGCGTTTCGCCGCGCCCTGTTCTCGGGATTGCTGCTGATCGGCGCCCACCTCGTATGGAAAGGGATCGCCTGAGGGCGCGCGCTTTTCGCGCCCTATTCGACCTGAAGGCGCGCGCCGCTCACGCCTATTCTTTCGCAAGCAGCTTCAGCGCCTTGGCGAGCGTATCGACCGACTCCTGATGTTTGCCAGCCTCGTGTAGCGATTCGCCTCGGGCGCGCAGCCTTATCACCGCGGCGATCGTCTGGGCAGAAAGCTTCGGATCCTTCGCCAGGGCCTCATCGATCTTCTTCATGTCCTGCGGGCATTGAAAAGCAGCCGCGACGCTCGCGGCTGCCAGACAAACAGCCAACGCGATTTGGCGCAGTTTCATGGCAACCTCCTCCGAGTCAGGAACGACACCGGCTTGTCGACGGACCGTCGAGCGTCCGCGACCATCATACACTCGGCATAACGCTCCGCCATGCCCCGCCTGCCCCGCCATGCCACCTACGTAATTCCACAACTTGAACCCCGATACCAGCCCGTATAGCCTGTTCCGCTGTCAGGAACCGCCGCGCCCGCGGCTTAGAGGGGAGGAGAGAGCATGACTCGCATGTATCGAGCGATTCTGTCGTCCGTTTTCCTGCCGTTCGCGGTCACTACCGCGGCCCACGGCGCGGCGGCAGACGACTACCCGAACAAGCCGTTACGGCTCATCGTGCCGTTTCCTCCCGGGGGCAGCAACGATCTGCTCGCCCGCTATTTCTCCGACAAGCTCACCCGTCGTCTGGGCCAGCAGGTCATCGTGGACAACCGCGCCGGCGCCAACGGCATCATCGGCACCGACATGGCCTCGAAGACCACCGCGGATGGGTACACGCTGCTCATCATCTCCACCTCCTTCACCATGAACGCAGCGGTGCGAAAGCTGCCCTACGACGTGCACACGTCGTTCGACCCGATCACGTTGCTCGGAAGCTCGCCCAACTCGATCGTGGTCTATCCCGGCTGGGGCGTGAGCAGCTTGAAGGACATCGTCGACATGGCGAAGGCCAAGCCGGGCAGCCTCATGTACGCCCACACCGGGGTCGGCGGATTCAACCACTTCGGCGGCGAGCTGTTCAAGAAGATGGCCCATATCGATATGGGCCCCGTTCCGTACAAGGGGGGCGGGCCGGCCATGATCGATGTAATGGGCGGGCAGATGAAGATGATGTTCAGCTCGCTCACGCAATGCCTGCCGCACGTGCGCAGCGGCAAATTGAAGCTCATCGCCGTCGGCGCCGAAAAGCGCAGTCCCGTGGTGCCCGACATCCCCACGATCGCCGAGTCGGGCTATCCCGGCTATGCGGTCTATGTCTGGTGGGGAATCGCCGCGCCGGCAGGGGCACCGGAGCAGGCGCTCGCCAAGCTCACAAGCACCTTCTCGAGCATATTGAGCGATCCCGCCACTCGCAAGCGCCTCACCAACGAGGCGGCGGAACCGCGCGACATGGCACCGGCGGAGATCCGGAAACTGATCGCAGCCGAGGTGAAGAAATGGACCGAGGTCGCGAAGGGCGCCGGCATCAAGGTGAATTAGCCCGCCTCTGATACCGATTCGCCGCCGCTCTCGCGCACCCGGGAGCGGCGAGGTCTGCGACGCGGATCACCGTTCGCAGTAATGACGGTGTGCGGGCCCGGAACTCGAGCGCCTACTGATTCTGCCGCAGGCGCAGATCGTTCTTCACCTCCTGCACGCCCGCAACCTGGCGCGCCAGACGCTCGGCCTTCTCGCGCTCCTGTTCGCTGCGCACAAACCCGCTCAATTGCACGCTGCCACGGAACACCTCGACGTCGACGGCCGTGCCCTTCACGTCGGGGTCGGCCAACAGCGCGGTCTTTACCTTGGTCGAGATCACGGTGTCGTCGAAGTAATCACCTGTGCTCGATTTGGTCGGCGTGCCGCCACAGCCGGCCAGCGCCAGCGCCAATACGCCCGCGCCGATCCAGGCCTTGATGTCCTTGCTTGCCATGTGCGCTCCTTCGTAGATCGTGGATTCGGCTGCGACGAGATCGACGCAGTCGCGCTCGAAAGACCGGTTCGCAAGCCACATGCCTGCGCTTCACCGCCGGCATGACAGCGAACAAACTGCCCGCTTCAGGAGCCGGCAGCCGCCTGCGGCACGCCAGCTTCGACAGTGGCGGCGCCGGCAGCATCCGTAGCCGCCTGCCGCGCCGAACCCACGGCGATCAGGGCCAGGCGCAGGTCGTCGATGCTGGTGTGCGCGCTCGACGCGCCGGCCACGCGCAAGCTTTCCATATCGGCTGCACTCCGGCTTGCCCAGCGGGCGACCAGGATGGGCGCCTGCGGAAATCGCTTGCGCATGCGGCGACAGAGAAGCTTCGCTGCCAGCATGCCGCCGGGCGGCGTGGCTCCGATGCAGATCGCGTCGGCCCGGTTGCGGCTCATCAATTCGACGGTCTCGGACACGAGCAGGTCGGTCGAGCACAGCTCCAGATCGAAAGCGCGCGCGTCCAGCGCGTGCTTGAGCATGAGGTGGCCGAGCTGGTCGGATTCCTCGCGCGCAAGACACAGGACGCGCAGCGCTCGGCCCGCCCTGGCACTGGCACTAACACTGGCAAGCGCAGGCGCTGCCGGTGGCTCGGGTTGCGCGAGCTCTTGGCTGCGCCGCGCCGCGGCCTCGATCACGGCCCGTGCGTGGGTCAGAACGCTCTCGTACTCGTCGCTCGAGATGCGCCTGTCGGCCGCGTCAGTTGCCGCCGCCTTGAGCGCGGGCAGGATCAGCCGGTCGCAGGCGTCGACGAAGCCTTGCGCCTCGACGTGCTCGCAGGCGAGCCGGCCCGATTCCTCGACGTCGCGCGACAGCAGCCGCTGATACAGGCGATCCGGTGGGTTCAACACGGGCGTGTTGCCGAGAAGCACCTCGATGAAGCGGAACGAGGGCAGGAAGCGCGCGATCACCATGAGGCAGGCCGTGAGCGGCGTGGCGATCAGCAGCGCGATGGGACCCCACAGCCAGGTCCAGAACGCCAGCATCACCAAGGTGGCCGTGGGCGATACGCCGATCCCGGGGCCGATCAGCCACGCTTCGAGCCCCATGACCGCGATCTCCAGCAGGATGAACCAGCCGATCACAAGCAACGGGCCGGTCCAGCCCTGCATGGTGAGCACGCTCACCAGGAACGGCAGGCTGGCGATGAGTATGGCGCCGACGAACGGCACGTAGCGAAAAGCGATGGCGAGCAAGCCCCATAGCGGCGCAAACGGGATGCCGATGACGTACAGGCCGAGACCGTAGGCGATGCCGAAGGACGAGTTCACGGTGAACTGCATGAGCAACATGCGCGTGATGCGCTCGGTCGCCTCGTCGATGGCGCGCGTGGTGATCGGCAGGCGGCTGCGACCGACGATGCCGAAAATGCGTTCGCGCAGGTCTTCGCGCCGCATGAGGATGAAGGCGAGCAGTGCGAACGCGAGCACCGTGCCGCCGGCGGCCGGCGCAGCCGAGGCTGCGTAGTCCGGCAGACGATCGAGCGTCAATGGATTGTCCGGCTCGACCACCGTGACCTTGACGGCATCCGCGCTGTCGGCGCCGGCCGCAGCCGGTGGCGGTCCGCTGATTTCCTTGTCCACCTTGCGCGCAACATCGCGCAACTTGCTGAAGATCGTGCCCTCTCCGCCGCGCAGCATGGCGAGCTTGGTACGCAGGTTGTCCTCGTATTGCGGAAACGTATCCAGCAAGTCATTGCTCTGCTTCACGACCACCCAGGTGAGGCCGCCCAGCAACACGATGACCGCGAGGACGGCGGCGGTCACCGCGGCAACGCGTGGAATGCGATGCTTCTCGAACCAGCGCACGGCCGGCGTGAGCAGGAAAGCGAGCAGCACCGCGATGCCGATGGGGATCAGCACCGGCGCCGCCCAATGCAGGATGGCAATGGTGAGCGCAAGCGTTCCCAGCCCGAAGAAGGCGCCCGCCCAACGCGTCTTGCTGCTGCCGGAATGAATCATTGTCGCCCTGCTTCGTCTGGGGGCGTCGAGTCCACGCCTTGCGCACAAACTGCAAGCGCCGAAACGGGACGGGACTATGACGGCCCCGGCCCGCCTCGGCGCTACTGCTCGATAGCAACTGTTAGCGGCCGAACTCTGCGCGCGCCCGCTGCTGGCATTGGTCCTTCGCGTCGCCGGCGAGCGAGTCGCAACGTTCGCGCGCCGCTTCATACTGTGCATCGCGGCTGTCCGCCGTGCCTTCGCGGCGGGCGTCGGCGACGCGCTCGCGCCCGCGGTCCGCATTCTCGTTCGAGGCGCGGGCCATCTTGGCATCGGCCTTCGCCTTGCTCTGCGCCGCCTTGGCGTCCTTCACGCAGACGTCCTTGGCGTTGCCCGCCTTGTCGTCGCAGCGCTCCTTGGCCACCTCGTAGTCGGCCTCGGCGCGAGCGACACGCGCTTCATAGGTCGCCTCGGCGGTTGCCTTGTTGCGAGCCTTCAACTCGGCCTTGGCGACCTTCTCCTGGCCCTTGGCCTCCGCCATGCAGATGTCCTTGGCGTTGCCCGAGCGGCCATCGCACGCGCGCTTGGCCGCATCGTACTGCTGCTCGATCCGCTTTTCTTCCGCATTCACCTGGTCGCGCGTCATCGTGTCGGCGGCGGCTGCCGGAGCGCAGAACGCCAGGCCGACCGCGGCGGCAACGAACGCTTTCAATGGCATCGTATTCATCCTGATTCCTTCTTGGTTTCGATCGCAACGATAATTGGATTGAGCGCTGGCAGCCGCAATCAGAAATCGCGCTGGCGGCCTTCCCACTCGGAGAGCTGCCGCTCGGCCTCGTCCTTCTCGACCCCGTAGCGCTCCTGGATCTTTCCCGCAAGCTGGTCGCGCCGCCCGGCGATCACATCCAGCTCATCGTCGGTGAGCTTGCCCCATTGCGCCTTGACGGCGCCCTTCATCTGCTTCCAGTTGCCTTCCACACGATCCCAGTTCATGGTTGTCTCCATCCGTAGTTGATTTCATGAGCCCATAAGGACTACAGGCGGGCTACGAGCGCTTAGATGCACGTGCTGGGCCCGTGATCAGCGGGCGGCGGCATTTGCGGCGCAATAATCCTTACCTGTTTGGGACCGGCGGAGTGCAGGCGGTTTGGGTGAATCACAAGCCGCCGGGCCATCGACACCCGAGTTGGAAACCTCATAGCCGAATGCAGCGCGCGAGCGGGTAAAACTTCCGGTCGTCATAACCGTGACGTCGGAGACCGCGCGCTACCGCAAGGTCATTCAGGACGCGAACATCCAGACCGAATAGGTTCGGAGCGGCAAACGGATTGCACACCACTTGCGCGAAATCGACTATGCGTCCGCCCTGCCCTCGAGCCGCGCATCGGTGCGCGGGTCCTTCGGTTAGAATCGCCGCATGACGGCGAAGAACTGGCGCACGCCCGCGATCGTGCTGCTCGCGGGCGGGGTCGCAATGACCCTCGCGCTCGGCGCGCGGCATTCGTTCGGCTTGTACCTGCAGCCGATGACGAGCGATCTCGGCTGGACCCGGCAGACCTTCGCCTTCGCACTCGCCGCGCAGAATCTCGTCTACGGCATCGCGCAACCGTTCTCCGGCATGCTGGCGGATCGTTTCGGCGCCGGGCGCGTCATGCTGGGCGGGGCGCTGCTCTACGTGCTGGGGCTGGTGCTGATGTCGGGTGCGACCACGGGTGTCGAGCTCACCTTCTCCGCCGGCTTGCTGATCGGCACGGCGGTCTCGTGCATCAGTTTCCCGATCGTGTTCGGTGTGGTGGCCCGTATCTTCCCGCCGCACAAGCGCAGCGTCGCGATGGGCATCGCGGGGGCGGCAGGATCCTTCGGTCAGTTCGTGATGCTGCCCTACGGCCAGGTGCTCATCAACCTGCTCGGCTGGCAACAGTCGTTGCTGGTGCTTGCAGCGACGGTGGCACTGGTGGCGCCGCTATCGATGTTGCTCGCCGAAGAGCCGCGTGCGAGCGAGCGCAGCGCGCAGCAATCCATGGCCGAAGCCTTGAAGGAAGCCTTCGGCCACCGCGGCTTCCTGTTGCTGTGCGCGGGCTACTGGGTGTGCGGATTCCAGCTGATGTTCATCTCGGTTCATTTCCCGGCCTTCCTCATCGATCGCGGCATGGCGCCCGAGACCGGGATGACCGCACTCGCCCTGATCGGGCTGTTCAACATCTTCGGCAGCTATTCGTGGGGTTGGCTGGGCGCACGCTTCAGCAAAAAGCGTCTGCTGAGCCTGCTTTATTTTCTGCGCGCGATCAACATCGCGGTCTTCATCGTCCTGCCGATCACCCCCTCGAGCGTCTATCTCTTCGGCGCGGTTATCGGTTTTCTCTGGCTCGGCACGGTGCCGCTCACCAGCGGGCTCATCGCTCACATCTTCGGCGTGCGTTACCTGTCTACGCTCGGCGGCTTCGCATTTCTCTCACACCAGATCGGCAGCTTCGTCGGTGTCGCGCTCGGCGGCTACCTGTTCGACCAGACGGGCTCGTACAACGTCATGTGGACGATCGCCATTGGTGCGGGGGTATTCGCGGCGATCGTGAACTGGCCGATCGACGATCGGGAGATCGTGCGCCCGACGGGCAGGACCGCCACCGCCTGAGCGGCGCCCTGTCAGCGCCGCCCTCTGCCACCGCCTGAGCGCCAGTTCTGTCGGCGCCGGCCCTCTCAGCGCATCTCGTTGCCGGCCCTTTTAGCGGCGTGCGATCAAGGCCGACATGCGCAGCTCCCGGTAGACCGCGGAGCGCCGCCATAGGAGCACGAACACCATCACGGCCAGGACCGCGGTGACGACGACGAACGGCCGCGCCCCGATCGCTTGCGCACCGATACCCGCGATGAGCGAGCCGACCGAGATGAACGCGGGCAGCATCGGCAACACACTCGTCACCTGACCCCGCATCGCGTCCGGGGCGCACATCTGCAAGCTGGTGGTGGTGCTCGCTGCCAGCACCATCTCCGCCATTCCCGCGATCACCAGGAACCCGATCGCGACCGCGACCGTGGCGCAGGATGCGAACGCGATCAAGGCAAGGGCGAACGCAACCAGCGCGTACATCTGCATGCGCGCGACGCGCTCATAGCGCGCGAGCGTCGCGGCGAGCGCTCCGCCGACGACGCCGCCGGCGCCGACCGCCGAGAGCATGAGCCCGAGCCCTTCCGGCCCGACCGCGAACACGTCGGCCGCGAATACCGGCATCAAGGCGCTGAACGACGGAATCAGCAGCAGCGGAGGCACCACGCCGAGGATCGCCATCGCGCGTGCGGCCGGATGGGCAGCGACGAAGCGCAAGCCTGCAAACATCGTTCGCCACGCCGCCGCAGGGCGCGCCCTCGCCGGCGCGCGGACGAGCCGGATCATGAGCACGCTGGCCGTCACGCCGGCGTAGGTGGCGCCCTGGATTGCGAAGTTCCATGCCGGCCCCAGCGCAGCGATCAGAATCCCGGCCAGCGCCGGTCCGAGCGTTCGGGTTACGCTGAACGCGATGGTATTCAAGGCGACCGCATTGGCCGCCTCCTCGCGCGGGACGATGTCGAACACCATGGTGTTGCGCAGCGTGCGCTCGAACACCGTGCCCGAGCTCCCGACAAGCGAGAACAGGAAAAGATGCCAGACCTGCACCGCATCGAACGCGAGCAATCCAGCCAGCAGGAAGGAAACCAGGCAAGGCGCAACCTGGCTCAATGCCAGCGCGTAGCGCCGGTCGAAGCGGTCGGCGACCAGTCCGGAAAGCGGCGCCAAGGCGAGCATGGGCACCGCGCGCACGCCAAGCACCGCACCCAGCAATGCCGCCGAGCCCGTGAGGTCGTACACCACCCAGCCGAGTGTGGCCTGCTGAATCCATTGCGCTGCGGTCGAAAAGAAGGTGCCGCACCATAGCCAGCGGAAATCGCGATGTCGCAATGCGGCGACGGTGGAGGCGAGGGCTGGCAACGGGCGCGAAAGAAAAGCGGGTTAGTCCCGCGCCCGGCGCATCGCGCAGCGCCGGGTACGGCCCATGCGGTATGGCGCTCGAACGATAGCGCCGTGCCATTTGGGGGGAGCATGCCTTCCTGCCGAACGGACTGCGGCCTCGGCCAGGGCTCGGTGGCGGTTTGCACCGGGATACGTATCCGGCGTGAAAGGGAAGACAATGAAAGTCTGGTTAACGATAATGGTCATGGCGGTATCCGCCATGCTGGTGGGATGCAACACCATAGAGGGCGCGGGCCGCGATCTGGAGCGCGGCGGCGAGAAGGTGCAGGATACGGCTCGCGACGTGAAGCGCGACATGTAGCGAATCGCTGCACCCGGTACGCTGCGCCAGCGCGGTGTGCCGGCCGTTCTCGCAAGCTTCGAGCAACGCTGAGCGCAACATCGGATCCGGTCACGCACCCGCTATGCCGTGTGCGTCGCCGGGCGCAGGCGCAACCGGGACGCTTTCGCGCGGGCGCGACGAGCGCCAGCAAAGCGGTGGTTGCACGGGAAGAAGGGCGCGGATGAGCGTTCCACTGCCGGGCGCGGAAAGCACGTGCAGACTGCCGCCGCGGGCTTCGGTGCGCTGGCGCATTCCGAACAGTCCTTGCGCGCCGGAGCGCATCTCGCCGGCACGAAAGCCCCGGCCGTTGTCCTCGACTTCCAGCCTGCATTGCAGCGGCTCGCACCCGAGCCGCACCCGCACGCGCGTCGCCTGCGCGTATTTGGTTGCATTGGTGAGCGATTCCTGCAGCACGCGAAACAGCGCGATCTCGACGTCCTCGGGCAACTGCGGTTCGATCTCCGGCAGTTCCATCTCCACATCCCAGCCGGCGCGCTCCGCCACCTGTTCGGTCAACTCGCGCGCCGCGGTGGCCAGGCCGAATGTCGACAGCGTGCTCGGCCGCAGGCCTTCGACGATACGACGCTTCGCAACAATGCCCTGATCGAGATGTTGGATCACGCGTGCCAACTTCTGGTGCAAGGCCGCATGCTCCTCTCCGAGGCGTCCTCGAATCCAGGCGATATCCATCTTGCTCGCCGTGAGCAGCGCTCCGAGCTCGTCGTGGAGCTCGCGCGCGAGCGCAGAGCGTTCCGCTTCCGCAGCCTCCTGCAGGCGCGAAGCGAGCGAGTCGAGCTGGCGAGTGCGTTCGCGCACTCGGCGGTTCAGCAGATCCTGTCGCTCATTGGCGACACGCCAGTCGCGCTTCAAGCCGAAAAACAAGGCCACGACCAGCATCACATTGAGCGCCGCGACCAGTGCGATTCCGAGCCGGGACAAAGCAAGGCTCGCGTGCCATCCCTGTGCGAT
>JBOIEI010000168.1:0-10322 GCA_050741055.1 Burkholderiales bacterium
CTCCAGCACCACCACGGCGCACACCACGTTGCGCTCGTCGCTGATCGTCACGTGCGAGCCGACGATCTGCTCGGCGTCGACCAGCCGCTGCAGGTCCGGCCGATAGTAAAGCTCGGGCTTCCCGCGCCGATTCTGCAGCACGTTGATCTGGCCCAGCGTGACCGGGTAGCGAAAGCCCGTTCCCATGGCTTTCGAGAAAGCCTCCTTGGCGGCGAACCGATTCGCGACGAACAGCACCCGACGCGGACTGCGCTGATAGGCCGGCCACTCGTCCTCGGTCAGCACGCGGCGTGCGAAGCGCTCACCGTAGAGTTGCAGCAACCGTTCCACCCGCTGCGGTTCGAGCACATCGACGCCGATGCCGTAGATCATGGGCCGGGTCGCGATCTCGCGCCCGTGTGGGTTTCGAGCGCCTGCAGATAAGCCTTGACGGTTGCATCCAATCCCAGCTCGAGCGCATCGGCGGTGAGCGCATGTCCGATGGAAACTTCCAGCACGCCCGGTACGGCGGCGAGGAATGCGGGCAGATTGTCGCGATTGAGATCGTGACCGGCATTGACGCCGAGGCCCGCGCCGTGTGCCGCTTGCGCTGCGGCGGCGAAGTGGGCGAGCTCGCCGCCTTGCTCGCCGCTGCCGAAGGCACGAGCGTAGCTTTCGGTATAGAGCTCGATCCGGTCGGCTCCCAGCGCCTTCGCTTGGGCCATGGCGCCGGCGAGCGGATCCATGAAGAGGCTCACGCGGATGCCGAGCGCATGCAGCTCCGCGATCACCGGCGCCAGGCGCGCACCGTCCTTCGCCAAGTCCCAGCCGTGATCGGAAGTGAACGCGCCCTCCTCGTCCGGCACCAGCGTGCACTGCTCGGGGCGCACCTGCCTTGCGAGCGGCAGCAATTGGTGGAAGGGATTTCCCTCGATGTTGAGCTCGATGCCGGCATACCCCTTCAGCACCTCGGCCAGCTCGAACACGTCTTGCGCGCGAATGTGGCGACCGTCGGGGCGCGGATGCACGGTGATGCCGTGGGCGCCGGCTTCGAGGCAAATGCGCGCGCAGCGCGTGACGCTCGGTATGCCGATGGTGCGGGTGTTGCGCAGGAGCGCGACCTTGTTGAGATTGACGCTGAGCCGGGTCATGGTGCCGCCCATGAACGATGGTCCATCAAAGCTGCTGCAGGTCGATCAGGAGCTGGCGCGTATTGAGCGTGCGCTGGTCCAGATGCTGACCGATCAGCCAGCGCATGAGCTGCTTGCTCTCGGCCGCCGTGAGCGGATCGGAGAAGTCGCCGCGCGCCATGTCGAGCAGGGTCTTGCCGCGCAATTGTACCGTGCCCGGCGCATTGTCCGCGTCGGCGGCCGCGAGCGGCCCACGCTCGGGCCAATAGGCGTAGCGCTCCTCGGCGACCAGCGGCGTTCCGCGCTCGGCATCGTACTGGAGCTCGACCGCGTAGCCGATCTCGCGCAGCAGCGCGAGCTCGAAGCGCCGCAGGACGGCTTCGGTCGCCTCGCCCGCGGCGAGGCCTCGCAATGCGTCGGCGTAGTCGTCGAACAGCCGCTCGTGCGGGTCGTCGCGCTGCAGCAGCTTCAACACGAGCTCGTTCGCGTAGTACCCGCACATCATGGCCACGCCGGCGAGCGCGTGGGCGCTGCCAACGGATTCTGCGCGCGTGAGCGTGCGCAGCTCGCCGCGGCCGGACCATGCGATCGCCAGCGGCTGGAACGCAAGCAGCGCAGGTCGCAGCGTGGATTTCGGCCGCTTGGCGCCTTTGGCGATGAGACCGATGCGCCCGTAGCGGCGGGTGAAAGCCTCGACGATGACGCTGGTATCCTGGAACGGATAGGTGTGCAGCACGAATGCCTGTTCGTCGTCGAGGCGGCTGGTTGCAGTGCGCATGCTCACCGCCGCCGCCTCCGAGCGATCACTGAATTGCGCAGGCCAAGCTGTCGGCGGCCAGCGCCATTCGCTTTGCGGTCGATCCCCGCTGCGCGGGGCCACCTCCGGACCGTAGCGGCAGATGAACCGCCAAGCCGTCGGTGGCCGGCGTTGCTCGCTTTGCGGTCGATCCCCGCAAGCGGGGCCCCTCGCCCGGGAAGCTCGCAACGACCCCCCTCGCCCGGGAAGCTCATGTCGCTACTCGTATCCGAAGCGGCGCAGCTGGGCGGCATCGTCGGCCCAGCCGCGACGCACCTTCACCCACACCTGGAGGAAGACCTTGCCGCCGAAAAGCGCTTCCATGTCCTTGCGAGCGCTGGAGGCGATGATCTTGAGCCGCTCGCCGCCCTCGCCGATCACGATCGCTTTGTGCGAGGGCTTGTCGACGTGGATGGTGGCGTGGATGCGCCGCAGCTTGCCGCTGTCGTCGAAGCGCTCGATCGAGACCGCGGTCGCATAAGGCAACTCGTCGCCGAGGTGGCGAAAGACCTTCTCGCGGATGAACTCGGCCGCGAAGAAACGTTCGTCGCGGTCGGTCAGCTGCTCGGGCGGATAGAGCGGCGGCTTCAGCGGCAGTTGAGTTTCGATCTCATGCAGCAGCGCATCGACCTGGTAGCCGGTTTGCGCCGACACCGGCACGATCGCACGCGGAGCGAGCCGGCGTTGCAGCGCCTCGATGTAGGGCAGGAGCTGCGAGCGCTCGGCGAGCCGGTCCACCTTGTTGGCCGCGATCAGCAATGGGACGGCTTTCGGCAGCAGCTCGGCCACTCGCTCGTCATCCGGGGTGAAGCGCGCCACCGACACCACGAAAACGACCACGTCCACCTCGGCCAGGGCGCGCGTGACGGAGCGGTTCATCATGCTGCGCAGCGCATTGGCACCGCCGGTCTGGAAGCCGGGCGTATCGACGAAAGCGCATTGCGCACGCGGCGTAGTCACGATGCCGCAGACGCGATGCCGGGTCGTCTGCGGCTTGCGCGAGGTGATGCTGATCTTCTGTCCGATGAAGCGGTTGAGCAGCGTCGACTTGCCGACGTTGGGCCGGCCGACGATTGCCGCGTGCCCGGCGCGAAACTTTTCCGGCTGGCTCATCGTTAAGTCAGCGGGCTCGGCCGTGCGTTCATTGCGCGGCGATCTGGCCATAAGCAAGCCTCGCCGCCTGCTGTTCCGCGGCGCGCCGGCTCAATCCCTCGCCGAGCGTTCGGATCGAGAGCTGCGCGATCACACACTCGACCGTAAAGCTCTGCCGGTGCGCCTGCCCTTCAGTGGCGACGATGCTGTAGCGAGGCAGCGCGATATGCCGGCCTTGCAGGTACTCCTGCAGCAACGTCTTCGCGTCCTTGCCGAGTACGGCCGCCGGGTCGCTGCTTTCCAGGACCGGTCTGAAGATGTGTTGCACGAGCTTGCGTGCAGCTGCGAATCCGCCGTCGACGTATACGGCCCCGATCAATGCTTCCAGTGCATCGGCGAGAATGGAAGGACGCTGCGCGCCGCCGCTTCGCACCTCGCCCTCGCCCAAGTGCAGCAGCGCTCCGAGCTCGAGCGCGTCTGCGTACTCGAACAGCGTTTGCTGACGTACGATGATGGCCCGGGCCCGCGACAGCTCTCCTTCGGTCAGCTGCGGAAAGCGCCTGTACAGCGCGTCGGCGACGATGCAATTCAGTACGCTGTCGCCCAGGAACTCCAGGCGCTCGTTGTGCGGGCTGCTGTGCGAGCGGTGCGTCAACGCGGTGCGCAGCAGCGCCGGGTCCTTGAAACGGTAACCGAGGCGCGTGATCAGTGCGTCGGCTTGCATCGATCGGCCGCGAACCTCACTCGCCGTGCGCCTCGAATTCCATGCACGCGCTCAGGTTGTAGAACAGCGGCACCTTTACCGACCAGCTCGCGCTCACGCTCACGCTGTCGCCTTGCTTGGCGATTTCGAGGTCCTTCGAACCCACCGCCCGAATGTTGTCGATCGTCACGCGTCGCTCGAAGGCCGCCTGGATCTCGCGGGTCGAGCTGCGGTATTCCGGATTGTGCATGATATCGCTCAGCGCTTTCTTCACGGTCAGATACTCGGCGTAGGCCGGGAACAGCTTGAATACCAGAAGCGCGACCACGACCAGCAATGCGCATATGAACAGCAGGCCGGACAACGCCAATCCTTTTTGTCTTCTCATGCCATTCCCCCCTTACTCGATGAACTTGCCGATGCGTTTCAGCTCGTCGAAGTTCCACCAGATCATGAATGCCTTGCCGACGATGTTGCGGTCCGGAACGAAGCCCCAGTAGCGGCTGTCGCTGCTGCTGTCGCGGTTGTCGCCCATCATGAAATAGTGGCCGGACGGTACCTTGCAGGTGAAGCCGCGGTCATTGTAGACACAATTGTCGCGATACGGGAATCGGTCTACATCCGACAGATTGATCGGCGGGCGCTCGGTGCGATTGAGCGTGAAGTACACGTGTTCGCCAAGGCTTTCGCGGACGCGCTGGAACTGCACCATGTGCAGCCCCGGCTCAATGTCGTAAAAGCTTCCGTCGGGCTTCGCGGGGACCGGCTTGCCGTTCACCTGCAAGCGCTTGTCCTGGTACTGGACCACGTCGCCCGGAATGCCGATCACCCGCTTGATGTAGTCCACCGAAGTGTTCTTCGGATAGCGGAACACCATCACTTCGCCGCGTTGCGGTTGCGAAACGTCCAGTACTTTCACGTTCACCACCGGCAGACGTATGCCGTAGGTATACTTGTTGACGAGGATGAAGTCGCCGATCAGCAGCGTCGGCAGCATGGAGCCCGAAGGGATCTTGAACGGCTCCACCAGGAAAGAGCGCAGCAGGAAGACGATCAGGATCACCGGGAAGAAGCTCACCGGATACTCGATCCACCACGGCACCCGCGCATCGGCCGGGCGCCGCTTGCGCAGCCAGAAGCGATCGAGCGCGGTGACCGCACCCGTCAGCACCAGCAGCAGAAACAGGAACAGTGCGAAATTCATGCGCGGCTCGAGCGGAACCGCGCGTGGGGAGCTGCGCGGCTTGAACCGAGCCGCGCGTGGGGGGCGGCGCGGCTTGCGCTCCGCGCGCCTGCGACTATGTTGGTCATTATTTCTCTCCCACCTGCAGGATCGCCAGGAATGCCTCCTGCGGAATCTCGACCGAGCCCACCTGCTTCATGCGCTTCTTGCCCGCCTTCTGCTTTTCCAGCAACTTGCGCTTGCGCGTGATGTCGCCCCCGTAGCACTTGGCGAGCACGTTCTTGCGCAGGGCCTTTACGTTCTCGCGCGCGATGATGTGCGCGCCGATCGCGGCCTGAATCGCGACATCGAACATCTGCCGCGGGATGAGGGTGCGCATCTTGGCGGCAAGCTCGCGCCCGCGGTACGGCGCATTCTGCCGGTGCACGATGAGCGACAGCGCGTCCACCTTGTCGCCGTTGATCAGGATGTCGAGCTTAACCAGATCGCCGGCACGGAACTCGCTGAGCTCGTAGTCGAGCGAGGCGTAGCCGCGCGACACCGACTTGAGACGATCGAAGAAATCCATGACGATCTCGTTCAAAGGCATCTCGTAGGTGAGGATCACCTGGCGGCCGCTGTACAGCATGTTCTTCTGCACGCCGCGCTTCTGATTGCACAAGGTCATGACCGGGCCGACGTAGTCCTGCGGCACGATAATGGTGGCGAGAATGATCGGCTCGCGGACTTCTTCGATCTTCGAAGCGTCCGGCAGCTTGGAGGGATTCTCGATCTCGATCTCCTCGCCGTCGCGCAGCAGCACCCGGTAGACCACCGTGGGTGCGGTGGTGATGAGATCCATGCCGTATTCGCGCTCGAGCCGCTCCTGCACGATGTCCATGTGCAAGAGCCCCAGGAAGCCGCAGCGGAAGCCGAAACCCAGCGCCTGCGACGATTCCGGCTCGAATTGCAGCGAAGCGTCGTTCAGATGCAGCTTCTGCAGTGCATCGCGCAGTGCCTCGTACTGGTTCGACTCGACCGGATAGAGGCCCGCGAACACTTGCGGCTTGATGGTCTTGAAACCGGGCAGCGGCACCTGCGCCGGGCGCTCCGCGAGCGTGAGCGTATCGCCCACCTGCGCATCGCGCAGCTCCTTCACACCGGCCACGAGGAACCCGACTTCTCCCGCGCAAAGCGAATCGCGCAGGGCTGACTTGGGCGTGAACACGCCGACCTGCTCGCACAGGTGCACCGCCTGCGTCGCCATCATGAGGATGCGGTCCTTGGGCTGGAGCGCGCCGTCCACCACGCGCACGAGCATGACCACGCCGACGTAGTTGTCGAACCACGAATCGATCACCAGTGCCTTGAGCGGCGCATCGATATCGCCCTTGGGTGGCGGAATGCGCTCGATCACCGTCTCCAGAATTTCGACCACGCCCTCGCCAGTCTTGGCACTGGCACGAACGGCATTGCCGGCATCGATGCCGATGATGTCCTCGATCTCCGCGATCACGCGCTCGGGCTCGGCCGAGGGCAGGTCGATCTTGTTCAGCACCGGCACGACTTCCACGCCCTGCTCGGTTGCCGTGTAGCAGTTCGCCACGGTCTGCGCTTCGACGCCCTGGGAAGCATCGACCACCAGCAGCGCGCCTTCGCAGGCGGCGAGCGAGCGCGAAACTTCGTACGAGAAATCGACGTGGCCGGGCGTGTCGATCAGGTTGAGCGCGTAGGTGTTGCCGTCGCGGCTGCGGTAGCGCAACGCCGCCGTCTGCGCCTTGATGGTGATGCCCCGTTCGCGCTCCAGGTCCATCGAGTCGAGCACCTGCTCGCTCATCTCGCGCTCGGACAGCCCGCCGCAGAGCTGGATGATCCGGTCGGCCAGCGTCGACTTGCCGTGATCGATATGCGCGATGATGGAGAAGTTGCGGATGTGTTGCATCTGGGTCGGTCGTCGGCCGAGGCGGCCGGCATGGGCGGCGCGGGATTCGGATGCGGCTGGGACTGCGGCGCTCGGCTGCGCCTGGCAAGCGCGCCTCGCCCGGGTCGCGGGCGGTATTCTAGCGGAATGCCGCGAGATACGCAGTAACCGCGGCGCGATCCAGAAAGTAGTGGCAAAGCTCGGTGTCGCCGTGCGCGAGCACCGGCACGCGCTCGCCGTAGCGTGCCTCCAGCGCCTGCGCCGCGTCCACGTCCACGATGTCGACCGTAAACCGGAAATCGGCAGCGAGCTCCGCCAGCGCGGCCTGCATGTCGTCGCAAAGATGGCAGTAGCGACGGGCATACAGGGTGAGACGAATGCCTTCGGCCGCTTGCGGCACGTTCACTCGATGCGCAGCGGCACGTAGATCGAGCCGCCCGAGCGTCGCACCAGCAACGCGACGCTGCGGCCCTTTTCGAACTGGCCGATCAACTGCGAAAACTGTTCCACCGACTTCACGCTCTGATTATTGACCGCCACGATCACGTCGCCGCGGCGGATGCCGGCGCGGGCGGCCGCGCTGGTGGCGTCCTCGACCAGAACCCCGCTGGTGAGCTTCAATTCCTTCAGTTGTTCCTCGCGCAGGTCGGAGAGCGTCATGCCGAGCTTGCTCACCGTGGCCGTGTCCGGGGCCGGTTTCCCAGGCGCGCCGCGCCTGGGCGTGCGCGAGGCGGCTCGATCGTTGGGCATCTCGCCGACCGTGACGGTGAGATCGCGCGTTGACTTGGCGCGCCACACCTGCAGCTGGACCCGGCTGCCGGGCTTGGTGTTGCCGACGAAGCGCACCAGGTCGTCGGCTGAGTTGACCGGCTTGCCCTCGAAGCGCAGGATCACGTCGCTCACCTGCAGGCCGCCTTTCTCCGCCGGGCTGCCGGGCTCGACTGCATTCACCAGCGCACCGGCCGGCTTCGGCAGCCCGAACGATTCCGCCATCTCCTTGGTCACCGGCTGGATGCCGACGCCGATGCGCCCGCGCGTGACTTTGCCGGAGGTTCGCAGCTGCTGCTGGATATCCATCGCGACGTCGATCGGGATGGCGAACGAAAGCCCCATGAAGCCGCCGGTGCGGCTGTAGATCTGCGAATTGACGCCGACCACTTCGCCGCGCAAGTTGAACAGCGGCCCCCCCGAGTTGCCGGGATTCACCGCCACGTCGGTCTGGATGAACGGGACGAAATTCTCCTGCGGCAGCGAGCGGCCCTTCGCGCTCACGATCCCGGCGGTCACGGTGCTCTCGAAGCCGAAGGGCGATCCGATGGCAATCACCCACTCGCCGACCCTGAGCTTGTCCGGATCGCCGATGCGAACCGCCGGCAGCCCCGTCGCATCGATCTTCAGCAAGGCGATATCGGTCTTGCGGTCGGAGCCGATCACCTTCGCCTTGAACTCGCGCTTGTCGTTCAACTTGACCGTGATCTCGTCGGCTGACTCCACGACGTGCGCGTTGGTGAGAACGTAGCCATCGGCGGTGATGATGAAGCCCGAGCCGAGCGATTGCGATTCGAACTGTTGCGGCCCCGGGATCTGGGGCATGAAGCGGCGGAAGAATTCGTAGAACGGATCGTCCTCCGGGACGTTCGGCAGGCGCGGACCGCCGCGAGCGTGCGGCGCCGAGGTGGTGCTCACATTGACCACCGCGGGTCCGTGCTTCTCGACCAGGTCGGTGAAATCGGGAAACTGCGCCCGAGCACCCAGGGAAAACGCAAGCAGCAAAGCCGCCAGGCAAAGCGATCTCATCATGGGATCCGCGAAATCAGGAGACGATCTTGTAATTATGGCTCACCGGAGCGCCGCCCCGGTGGGATTCATGGATTGGGCTTGACGCGCACCACCGAATTGGCGAACTGCATGACGGTCGAGGCGGGCGCCTCCCCCAGGGCCGTTACGACGTAGCCCGCCTGCGGGTGGATGAAGATGTTGATGGCGCCCTGGTGCGTGAGCTCCTGCGAGGCGCGCGCGCCGGCTACGGCCGGTTCGATGAATACCGATACCGCGGCCAGGCCGTCGGAGAACACGATCTGCGCGGCCGACTTGCCCTGAATGTTGCGCTTGAGCTCGAGCACCTTGCGGAATCCTGCCGGGCGGTTCAAGACCGTCCAGCGCAAGTCCGGCTCTGCGTTCGGCGCGAGCGACGACTGATCGAGCTTCCAGCCCGGGGCACGCGCATCGTAGCTCGGCTGCAGCTGCTCGCGCGGGATCGGGCCTCCGATCTGCACCTGCGTGAAGGCGAACATCTCGACGGTTTCGTTGCGCTCGTTCACCGTCGAGGCGCGCAGCGGCAGACCGGTCTTGAGCTCGGCACAGAAGATGTGGCCATAACGCAGCGAGTCGCGCGGCTCCAGCACCGCGATCTGGCAATCGTGTCCGGCAACGCGTGCGAGCGCGCCTTTGCGCACGCTGTAGTTCGACACGATCGCCGACATCTGCTCGGACACGACGGCAGGGAAGCGCCGTGCCGTGGCCCACTTCTCCATCTTGGCCTTCTTCGCGCCCGGGTAGAAGCAGGTCACTTCCCCGTTCGCACGCACGATCTCGCGCGGGGGGCCGTCGAGGGTCTCGAGCCGTTCGTAGTCGCCGGTGGCGTCGGTGAGGTGCCAGATGCGCGAGGTCTCGATCTGGCCGCCGTGCTTGTAGACGAAGGTGCCGCTGTAGTTCAGCTCACGGGCCGCAGTCGCCATCTGCCGCAGCAGCCGCATGCCCTCGGCCGGGGTCGTGCTGTCTTGCGCCGCCAATCCGTCTGCTGTCCAGGCGAGGAACAGCAGCGCGGCCAAGCTTGCCTTCATTTAACGTCCAGTCTCTTCAACGTCCAGTCTCGACCGCCCCGGTCGTGACCGTGCGCACGTAGGGAGCCAGGCCTTGCAAGGTATTGCTGGGAGAAAATTCCTGGTGCGCCATGAGATAGGCATCGAACTCGCGCGCGGAGAATTGGATCGGGGCGGGCGTCGATGCCTGGGCGGGGAAGTGAACCGATTGGGCGTATTCGGGCAACGCAATGGAGGACTGGATGGCGACGGCGGGAACGACCATGTGGGAGGCGGGAGTCGCCATGGGGTGCCCTGCCCCGCTCTGCTGCGTCTCCACGGCTATCCATGTGACGCTCGCTACGGCAGCGGCGGCCGCGAGGCTCGGCAGCGCCCAGCGCCTGCCGATCTCGCCCGAGATGCGCCGCGGCGCGAGAACGGTGGGTTCTTGGGCAAGCTGCCTTGCCACCGATCGCGTTACGTCGCAATCGGGGCACCACTCGCCGCGCAACGCCGCGCCGATCAGGTGATACGTGGCCCACGCCTCGCGCAGGCCGTCGCGCTGCCTGATGTCGACGACCAGCCGGGCAGCCTCGTCCCGCGCCAGTTCTCCATCCATCAGGGCGGAAATCTTGTCCATTTCACCATCTCCTGTCCTTGCGCGTCTCGAGCTGCGGTCGTAGCTTCTCGGCGATTGCCTCGCGCGCCCGGAAGATCCTCGAACGCACCGTGCCGATG
>JBOIEI010000169.1:0-2306 GCA_050741055.1 Burkholderiales bacterium
CGCACGATGGCCGTGCCGCCGACCGCGATCGAGCGCGAGCCATACGTTCCCATGCCGAAGGCGATGCGGCCCGTATCGCCATGCACGATATCGACGTCGCCCAGCTCGATGCCGAGCCGATCCGCGACCACTTGCGCGAACGTCGTCTCGTGACCCTGGCCATGGCTGTGCGAGCCGGTGAACACGGTCACCTTCCCGGTCGGGTGCACGCGCACTTCGCCGGCTTCGTACAGGCCCGCGCGCGCGCCCAGCGAGCCCGCGACATTGGACGGGGCGAGCCCACAAGCTTCGATGTACGCCGAGTAGCCAAGACCACGCAGCTTGCCGCGCGTCTGCGCTTGCTTGCGCCGGTCCTCGAACCCGGCCGTGTCGGCGATGCGCAGCGCCTCGGCCAGTGTCGCCTCGTAGTTGCCGGTGTCGTAACACAACGCGACAGGCGTCTGGTGCGGAAAGCTGGTGATGAAATTGCGCCGCCGCAGCTCCGCTGGCGCGATTTTCAGCTCGCGCGCCGCGGTCTCCACCAGCCGCTCCACCACGTAGGTCGCCTCCGGCCGGCCTGCACCGCGATAGGCATCGACCGGCGCGGTGTTGGTGAAAACCGCCGCCACCTCGCAATAGATCTGCGGCGTGGCGTACTGGCCGGAGAGCAGGGTGGCGTAAAGGATGGTCGGAATGGAGGAGGCGAAGGTGGACAGGTACGCGCCCATGGCGGCCGTGGTATGCACGCGCATCGCCAGGAACCTGCCCTCGCGATCGAGCGCGAGCTCGGCCTGAGTGACGTGATCGCGGCCGTGGGCGTCGGCGAGGAAGGCTTCGCTGCGCTCCGCGGTCCACTTGATCGGCCGCTCGACCTGGCGCGAGGCCCAGGTGAGCACGGTCTCTTCCGGGTAAAGGAAGATCTTCGAGCCGAAGCCGCCGCCGACATCGGGCGAGATGACGCGCAGTTTGTGCTCGGGCAAGTTGAGCACGAAGGCGCTCATCAGCAGGCGCTCGACGTGCGGATTCTGCGAGGTCACGTGCAGCGTGTAGCTGTCGTCGCCCCGGTTGTAGGCGGCGACCGCCGCCCGCGGTTCGATGGCGTTCGGTATCAGACGATTGTTGACGAGCTCGAGCCGGGTGACGTGCGCGGCCTGGGCGAACGCGGCATCGACCGCCTGCTTGTCGCCGATCGACCAAACGAAGCAGGTGTTGTCGGGCGCCTGGTCGTGGACCAGCGGCGCACCGGCCGAACGTGCCTTGGCCGGATCGACCACCGCGGGCAGCACCTCGTAGTCCACCACGATCTTCTCGGCCGCGTCCTTGGCCTCGTTCAGGGTTTCGGCGATCACGACCGCGACCGCATCGCCGACGTAGCGCGCCTTGCCCGTAGCGAGCGGCGGATGCGGCGGCTCCTTCATCGGCTGGCCGTTCACGTCGGTGATGAGCCAGCCGCAGGGCAGGCCGTTCACCTTGCCGTCCAGGTCGGCGCCGGTGAATACGGCCGCGACGCCCGCTGCCGCCTTGGCAGCCGCCACGTCGATGGCGCGGATGCGTGCATGCGCGTGCGGCGAGCGCAGGAAATACGCGTGCAGCTGGCTCGGCAACTGCACGTCGTCGGTAAATAACCCCGCTCCGGTGAGGAAGCGATAGTCTTCCTTGCGCGGGATGGATTGGCCGATTGCGCTCGTCATGATTTGCCTTTCATCGCGCTGGCGCCGCTCAATACCGCCTTCACGATGTTGTGATAGCCGGTGCAGCGGCACAGATTGCCGTCCAGGCTGCTGCGCACGTCGGCTTCCGTGAGGTTCGGCTGCGAGCGGACCAGGTCGATCGCGTTCATTACCATGCCCGGGGTGCAAAACCCGCACTGCAGGCCGTGATGCTCCCGGAATGCAGCTTGCATGGGATGCAGGCCACCGCCGGCGGGCGCAACGCCTTCGATGGTAGTCACCTCCGCGCCCTGCGCCTGCAGCGCGAGCAGTGTGCAACTTTTCACGGCCCGTCCGTCCAGGTGCACGGTGCAGGCGCCGCATTGCCCGGTATCGCAGCCGACATGGGTGCCGGTGAGATGCAGCTGCTCGCGCAGCAGCTGCACCAGCAGCATGCGCGGCTCGACCTCGGTCGACACGGGTTTGCCGTTCACCTGCAGTGAGAGGGAAATTGCCATGCATCCTCCTGCGGCAGCATCGTGCTTGCTCGACTGCCACCGGCAGCCCATCGTGCTCGGCTGCCCAGGGGCAGTTCATCGTGTTCGGCTGCCAAAGGCAGCCGGTGGGCGCGGTCGAATTGTTGTGCCTGGGTCGAAGGCGCGGCCGCGAACGTATGCT
>JBOIEI010000170.1:0-8467 GCA_050741055.1 Burkholderiales bacterium
CGGACTATTTCGAGGCGGCGCTGGCGATCGGCATGCTGGGGTTCGTGGCGACGGCGGCGCTCGCCAAGTTCCTGATGCGCGGGGCGGTGATCGAATGAGCCATGCCGCCGAATTATCCTTCCTTACGGTCCTGGCTACGGCGCTGCTGGTGCTCGCCGGCGCCGTGCTCGCGCTCATCGGATCCATCGGCCTACTGCGACTGAAGACGTTCTACGAACGCGTGCATGCGCCTACGATGGGAACGACGCTCGGCATGGGACTGGTGCTGATCGCCTCGATGATCCTGTTTTCGGCGCTCGAGTCGCGGCCGGTGCTGCACGAGATCCTGATCGGGGTATTCATGACGCTGAGCACACCGGTCACCTTCATGCTGCTGGTGCGGGCCGCCAGGCACCGGGACCAGGCAGTGGACAACACGTCTCCGGCGCAGCAATCGGGACGCGAGCCGCGCTGACATGTTGCTGGCGCGCTGCGCGTGATCTATAGTCGAAGCGATATTGCGCAGTCGCGCTTCGTTGCTTCGCATGGGCGCAGCATGGACGCGCCGCCGTATATCCGCTCGATAGGACGTGTTTTCTAATGCCGCCTGTGCATGCAGCGATCACCGAGCCAGCCGCCTGGGCAGGGCCGGATATCCAGAACGATTGCGCGTGGATTCACTGCTTCGACGATGCCCAGTTGGCCGAGATCGAAGCGGCGCTTGCACATGCCAAGCGGCATGGCGCCCGCGTACCGTTCGGCACTGAGCGTTTTCCACTGCCGGGGCTCGCACCCGTCATGGCCGGCATCCTGGACGAGATCGAACGCGGCCGCGGTGTCAAGCTGCTGCGCGGGATACCGCGTGCGAGCTACAGCGACGCCGATTGCGAGCTGATCTACTGGGGGCTCGGGGTGCATCTGGGGAGGCCGGTGTCGCAGAATGCGCGCGGGCACCTGCTGGGCCACGTCCGCGACGAGGGTCGCACGCATGCGGACCCGAACGCGCGCGGCTACCAGACCAACCAGCGGATGGACTTCCATACCGACATGCTGCCGGTCGACGTGCTGGGGCTGTTCTGCTTGCGCACGGCGCGCAAGGGCGGGGCCAGCAAGCTGACCAGCGCGCTCACGATACACAACGTGCTGCGGGAGGAACGCCCTGATCTGCTGGAAGCGCTCTACGGCATCTTTCACATCGATTGGCGCGGCGAGGAACCGGCCGGCGCGCCGCCGCTGTTCTCGCTCCCCATGTTCAGCGAGTGCAGTGGCAAGGTGACGGCGCGCATCAATAGCGTGGCGTATTACGAATCGGCCGCGCGCCACGGCAGTCGCTATGCGCCCACCTCGCTGCAGCTCGAGGCGCTCGAAGCGGTGCAGGCAATCGCCAATCGCCGCGAGCTCATGCTCACCATGGATTTCCAGGAAGGCGACATTCAGCTCATCAACAACCACACCCTGCTGCATGCGCGCGAGGCGTACGAAGACCATCCCGAGCCCGGGCGCGAGCGCCATCTGCTGCGAATGTGGATCGCTGTGGACGACGCACGCCGCCGCCCGCTTGCCGCATCGCTGGCCCCGCGCTATCGCTGGGTGCGCGAGGGCGGCATTCCGGTGAAGGGCTCGTAGCACCGGAAAGCGAGCTCGCGCCGTACATCGATGAGGAGAGGGCGGCGCTCTACATTGCCGGCCGCCAAGTGCTCACGAAGCTCTACCGAAGGAACGCGTGCGTCCGGCGCCGCTCAGAACCGCTCCACCCAAGGCCGCACCTCCACCTCCCAGCTCCACGCGCTGCGCTGCTGCTCGATCAGGTGCATATAGGTCTGCGCAATCGCCTCCGGATCGAGCAGGCTGTCCGGATTTTCTGCGGGCACCGGCCGCTGTCCGGAGCGGATGCCGCCGTCGATCACGACGTGCGCGACGTGTATGCCCTGCGGTGCGAGCTCGCGTGCCATGCTTTGCGCCAGTCCGCGCAAGGCGAACTTGCCCATGGCGAACGCGGCCGATTGGGCATAGCCCTTGATGCTGGCCGATGCGCCGGTGAAGAGGATGGCGCCTTGCCTGTGCGGCAGCATGCGCTTGACCGCGGCCTGGGCGACCAGGAATCCGCCATAGGCGCTGACCGCCAATGCTTCGGCGACTTTCGCACGGTCCAGATCGATCAGCGGGCCGCGCACCCGTCCACTCGGGTTGTACACGACCACGCCGGGAACGCCGATGCGCTCGTCGAGCTGCGCAAACAGCTGGTCCACGGATTCGGGCTCGGCGGCGTTGCAGGCGAGGGCGACGGCGCCGGTTTCGGTGCACAGCGCCGCCAGCTTCTCCACGTTCCGTGCCGCCAGCGCGCAGCGGTAACCGCGTGCGGCAAGCGCCCGGGCAAGCGCAGCGCTCAAGCCGCTGCCCGCGCCGACGATCAATGCAGTCTTGTTCATGGGCTCCTCCGCCGATGCGACTGCGCAAGCTTACGCCATATCGCGCGCTTCCATTCGGCGCGCTAAAATCGGTCGGCAGCGTACGCCCGCGCAGCCCATGTCCTTGCAGGCGAACGCGCTCGCTGCATGCATCGGCCAGCACCGTAAAGTACGAAGCTAGTGGCCGGCATTCGCATCGATCGAGGAACGAGCATGGCTTACAACCGCGCAACCGCCCAGGCGGTACCGAATTCGACCGGCACCGAGCCGTCTCGCACCCCGGCGCCGCTCGTATGGGGAAGCGATTGGCCGCATCCGGGGCTCGAGATCAAACCGGACGATGCGAACCTGTTCGACCTGTTGCAGACATGGGCGCCGGACGAGGCAACTCGCAACCCGATCCTGACCAATCCCGAGGCGCTGTACGGTTTTCCCGGGTCTGCGTGATGCAAGCCATGCCGCCGAATGCCGTGAAACGATGCGCCAGCCCCGGGCCTGGTGTGCGTACAATGGCGCCCGAGCTTTCTCATTTTCAGGAGAGATCGCCATGAATTCTCAACAGCACGACAAGATCAAATCTGCCAAAGGCTTCGTCGCCGCGCTCGACCAGAGCGGCGGCAGCACGCCGAAAGCGCTGAGTTTGTACGGCATCGCGAAGGAGAGCTATTCAGGCGATCAGCAGATGTTCGACCTGGTGCACGCGATGCGCACGCGCATCGTCACCAGCCCGGCATTCAACGGCGACCGCATCCTGGGCGCGATCCTGTTCGAACAGACGATGGACCGTGAAATCCAGGGTCGGGGCAGCGCCGACTACCTCTGGTCGGTGAAGCAGGTGGTTCCGTTCCTGAAGGTCGACAAGGGTCTGGCCGACGAGGCGAACGGTGTGCAGCTGATGAAGCCGATGCCGGGTCTCGATGCCTTGCTTGCGCGTGCCAAGGACAAGGGTGTCTTCGGCACCAAGATGCGCTCGGTCGTGAAGCACGCCGACGCCAAGGGCATCGAGGAGATCGTCGTCCAGCAGTTCAGCGTCGGCAAACAAATCGTGGCGAGCGGGCTCATGCCCATCATCGAGCCCGAAGTCGACATCCATGCGAAGGACAAGGAAGGGGTCGAGCGGCTCCTCAAGGCGGCCATACTCAAACAGCTCGATACGCTGGGTCCGCAGCAGCAGGTGATGCTGAAGCTCACCATTCCATCCGTCGCCGATTTCTATGCGGATCTGGTGAAGCATCCGAAGGTGCTGCGCGTGGTGGCCCTTTCCGGAGGCTATTCGCGCGAGGAGGCGAACCGATTGCTCGCGCGCAACCCCGGCGTGATCGCGAGCTTTTCGCGGGCCTTGACCGAGGGTCTCACCGCACAGCAAAGCGACGAGGCGTTCAACAAGGCGCTGGATGCATCGATCGCCAGCATCTATCAGGCGTCGATCACCTGAACCCTATACCGCCAGATCGAGAATGCCGGGCTTCGGCGTAAAGCCGAGGCCGGGCGTATTCGGCAACGCGATCCAGCCTTGCACCGGGGCCGGCGCGCCATCGAACAACGCCTCGCAGAGGCGCCACCCGCCGAGGTGGAACTCCACCCGCCCGCCATTCGGAACCCCTGCGTGCAGATGCATGTTGAGATGCGGGTAGTTGCCGCCCATCTCGAGCTGAATGTTGAACGCCTGGGCGAGCGCCGCCGCACGTAATCCGCCGGTGAACCCGCCGATGTCGCGCACATTGGGCTGCGCGATGTCGATCGACTCGTTCAGAAAATACTCGCGCAAGGTCGAGATGTCCGAGGTGCCGGTGCTGCCGGCGGCGATCGGGATGCTGGTTGAACGCCGCAGCTGCGCCATCAGCCGCGGATCGGCCTGCAGGATCGGATCCTCGAACCATTCGAGATCGTAGGGCTCCACGAGCTTTGCGAACCGGATCGCCTGCGTGAGCTTCGCGTTCTTGTTCGCGTCCACCATCAACGTGAGCTTGTCGCCGAGCGCTTCCCGCACGTGCCGCACGCGCGCCGCATCCTCGAGGATGTCCGCATCCGTGGGTTCGCCGTACATGTGATTGGTCGGATTGGTCCCGGCGGCGATCGCCATCTTGAGCTGCGTGTGCCCTTCGGCCATCAGCTGCCGGCCCACTTCGACCAACTCGTCGCGGCTGTAGCGCGGCAGTCCGAAAGTGATGTAGATCGGACACTTCTCGCGCGCGCCGCCCAGAAGCTTCCAGATCGGCTGCTCGAACAGCTGGCCCTTGATGTCCCAGAGCGCGATGTCGATCATACTCGCGGCGCAGGACCACACGCCCATGTAGAGCTTGTTGGCGAGCTTCACGTAGAGCGCGGTGCGCACGGCGTCGGGACGCAGCGGATCCATTCCGGCGAGCAGGTCTCTCGCCTCGCGGTTGATGAGCTCCGCGATGCTGTAGCGCAGCGGGTAGGAGGAGAATGCGTGCCCCTTCATGCCGTCGTCGGTCTCGATCTCGACGAAGGTCACGAGCGCGTGCTGCTTCTCGCTGATCAACGGGAATTCGTAAGGGACGCGCAGCGTCCAGGCCGTAGTCTTGGCGATCTTCATCGGCGCTTCACTCCAAAGTGTGGCCTCGTCAATCAGCCGTGCTTGTCCGCGGCGACAGGCAAGCCGTCACTCGGACCCCCGCGGTTGAAGAGCTTCGCGACGAACGGCCAGAGCCAGACGGCGACGGCTGCAGCCATCAGCGCGGTGGCGATGGGGCGCGTGAAGAAAATCATCAGGTCACCCTCGGACATCTTCAGCGATTGTCGCATCGATACCTCGACGTAGCCGCCGAGCACCAGCCCGAGCGCGAGCGGTGCGAGCGGATACTCGAGCTTGTTGGCGAAATAGCCGATGAGTCCGAAGGACAGCATGATCCACAGATCGAGCATGCTGTAGTTGACGCTGTAGACACCCACCAGGCAGAAAATCGCGATCAGGGGCGCGAGCACCGTGTAGGGAATGCGCAGCAGGGCGACGAACGCGGGCACGAAAGCAATGTTGAGCACCAGCAGCATCGCATTGCCGATGTACATCGAGGCGATCAGGCCCCACACGAAATCCGGGTTCTTGGTGAAGAGCAGCGGCCCCGGCTGCAGGTTGAACAACGTGAGCACGCCGAGCATCACGGCCGTGGTGCCCGATCCCGGGATGCCGAGGGTGAGGAGCGGAATCATCGCGCCGCCGGTGGAGGCGTTGTTGGCTGCTTCCGGCGCGGCGACCCCTTCGATGATTCCGGTTCCGAACTTCTCGGGCCGCTTCGACATCTTCTTCTCGGCCGCGTAGGCGAGAAAGGTCGCGATCGTGGACCCCGCTCCGGGCAGAACGCCGATGGCGAAGCCGATGATGCTGCCGCGCACGATCGGCATGGCGCTGTCCTTCAGGTCCTGGCGCGTGATCAGCATCTCGCGCAGGCGCGTTTTCATGATCTCGATCTTCATCGGCCGCTCGATCATCGCGAGCACCGAGCCCAGCCCGAACACGCCGACCGCGATCGGCAGGAATCCGACCCCATCCATGAGCTCGAGATGGCCGGCGGTGAAGCGCGGCACGCCGCCCATCGGATCGAGCCCGATGGTGGCGATGGCCAAGCCGATCATGCCCATCGCGTAGCCTTTCGCCCGCGACTTGCCGGTGAGGCCAGTGATGGCCGAGAGCCCGAGCAGCATCAGCGCGAAGTACTCCGGCGGTCCGAAGCTCAGCGCGGCCTCTGCCAGGGGCGGCGCGAGCAGCGTCAGCATGATGACGCTGAAGGTGCCGGCGACGAACGATCCGATCGCGGCGATGGTGAGCGCGGGACCGGCCCGGCCCTGTCTTGCCATGGCGTTGCCGTCCAGGCAGGTCATGATCGACGAGGACTCGCCGGGCACGTTCATGAGCACCGAAGTGATCGTACCTCCGTACATGCAGCCGTAATACACGCCGCACATGAGGATCATGGCGCCCGTCGGGTCCATGCCGAACGCGAGCGGGATCAGGATCGACAGCCCGGCTACAGGACCGATCCCGGGCAGCGCCCCAATCAGGGTGCCGATGGTCACGCCCAACGTGACCAACAACAGGTTGATCGGGGCGAGGGCGATGGAAAAGCCGAGGCTCAGGTGGTGGAGCAGATCCATGTCGTCGGGGTTCCCTTCGTTCGGCTCGGCGGCCCGCTTCTCACGCGGCGAATCGGCGCGCTCATTCGGTCAACGACAGCACGCCCATGGGCAGCGGTACGCCGAGCCAAACCACGAACACCAGGTGCAGCACGACGGCGGCGACGATCGGCACGCCGATGAGCTTCGGCCACGCGCGCACGCCGAGCGAGAACATCAGGCAGGCGATGAAAAGCGATGCCGTCAGCAGGAAGCCGAGCGGCTCGAGCACGTACAGGGCAGCCGCGAGACTGCCGAGCATGACCGCGATCTGGATCCAGCCGGGACGCTGCGGCCACTCGATGCTCTGGGCATAAACGAGGGCAGGGCGAAAGGCCTTCGCCGTGAGGATCACGCCCGTAATCACGATGCCGATTCCCAGCCACAGCGGAAGGAAACCGGGCCCCGGCACATTCTCCACGGTATATTCGAGCCGGTTGGCATAAAACAGCAGCAGGAGGCCGGTTCCGAAGACCAGCGCACCCGCAATCGCTTCGGCTTTGTTCATGGCCATCACGTCAGGGATCCAAGCGTTGTCGAAGGCCCACGGCCGCGGTGAAGCGCAATCCGGCACATCCTTCCCGGTCTGCGCTTGGCCCGCACGCGAGGACGAGCGGTGAGCATCAGAGCTTGCCCAACGCCTTCAGGTTCTTTGCCAGCTGCGCACGCTCGTCGGCAAGATACTTCGCATAGTCCGCGCCGCCGAGGAACTTGACGGTCATCATGTTCTTTTGGGCGTACTCGGCCCAGCCCTTCGACTCGGTGATCTTGCGCATCATGTCGACCAGGAATTGCGCTTCCTGCTTGGAGATTCCCGCCGGCGCGAGCACGCCGCGCGTGGAACGCGAAACGACGTCGTAGCCCAGCTCCTTCATGGTCGGCACGTCCTTCAGCGCCGGAATGCGGTTGTCGGAAAACACCACCAGCGGAACCAGCTTCCCGGCCTGCACGTAGCCGGCGAGCTCGTTCGGGTTGCCGAGCGCCGCATCGACGTGACCGCCGAGGATCGCTGCGTTGACTTCGCCGCCGCTCTTGAACGGGATGTAGTTGATCTTGACCTTGGCGGCGCTGTTGATCATCAAGGCGACGTTGGCATCCGAGCCGGCCGATCCGGTGCCGCCGACCTTGACCGAATTGGGATCCTTCATCAGCTTGTCGATCAGATCCTTCATCGACTTCATGCCCGACTGCGGGTGCGTGGCCATGAGCTGCGTGTCGACCAGCATCATCGCGATCGGCGTAAACGCCTCCGGCCCGACCTGCATCTGCTTCTGCACCAGGCCGTAGCTGAACGACTGGGTGGAGGTCGCGAGCGTGTGCGCGTTGCCTTTGCGGGTTGCGAGGTAAGTCCAGCCCACTTGGCCCGAGGCGCCCGGCTTGTAGGTGATGTTCACCGGCTGCGGCGAGAGCTTCTCGTCGCTGATCACCTTCTTCATGATCTCGGCCGTGATGCCGCTGCCGCCGCCTGGCGCGAACGGCACGATCAGCTCGATCGGCCGCGATGGAAACGATTTCTGCGCTTGTGCCTGCGGCGCGGCCATGGCGAGCGCGGCTGCGGCAAGGGTGATGCTGAATGCTGTGCGGGTCGATGTCATGACCACTTCTCCCTGATGTTGCAAAAAATAGGTGTGTGAATCTCGCGGTGTCGGCGCTATCCGCGGGTGATCGTCTTCGAGGGGGTCCACTTACTGGAATCGAGCTCACGCGGTGCCGCGGATTCGTTCGCGGCAGGTTCCCGATGCTATAGCGCATCGGAAAAAAAAGAAACCGCGCTGCGCGATCGTCGAATGCGATCGGTTGCGGTACCGCTCGACGGGCGCCTGATCGATGTGCCGGTGGACGAATGGGCCATCGTCGCGAAATTGGAAGATTCAATATAGGGTTAAGGTCTTGGACGTCCTCAAGTCGCGGACCTTCGTCGTCAGCCCAAGCCTCCATGGCAGCGT